>JBGCDY010000749.1:0-3991 GCA_045105835.1 Chitinophagales bacterium | reverse complement strand
GAGGTAGGTATTGAAGGGCTTTGTTCCTATTTCGTCTTTGTGGAAGGTTTTTTCTGCTACTTGAAGGAATTGGGCATTGAGTTGTTGCATCAATGTTTTTAATTCGGCTATGTCATTGTTGATTTCTTTGAAATTGCCGTCTATGTTGAGGGTGATTGTGCTGTCGGTGACTTCTTGGATGACAATGTTGTGATTGCCTATGATGTCAGATGTATTTTCTCTTTTCATTGTGGGCGTGACTTGATTGGGATTGTTTGAGTGAAGTTAGGTTTTTGAAGGAAAAAAAACAAATGATTTCGGGTTCAGCTGTTAATCAAGGAATAAAGCTGTTGTCAAAGCTGCTTCAAATCATCATTAACCTTGATTCAAGTCATTCAAAAAAACAAACATTTAGAGTAGATTGAAAAGAGAAATTTTAACTAAAACAATACTCTAATGAAAAAAATCCTCGTTCCTTTTGACTTTTCAGATTATTCAGAAAACGCATTGAAATATGCCTTGGGATTGGCGAATCAATTTGAGTGTGAAGTGTTTGTGCTTCATATCTATAATACTACACTCGTTGAGACGGATTTGCCTACTGATACTCATCCCACTTATGACACCCAAGGAGCTACTATCTCTCCTGTTCTAAATACCCAATCATTGATTGAGGTGAAATTTGGAGAATCTATGTCCAAGCTCCAAAAAATGCTTCAAGAGGATTTGGAAAATGAAGTCAATTTTAGCTACTCTTTGGCTCAAAGCTGTTCCAAAGAAAATTATGGAAACTGCAAAAACGATTGATGCCGACATCATTTTGATGAGTAACAAGGGTGGTGATGATTCTTTGAACTTTTTTGGTAGCAATACTACTGAGGTCATTCGCCACTCTGATACGCCTATACTGCTTGTTCCTTTCGAAACGGAATTTAGAGACCTCTCCAAAGTGGTTTATGCAACAGATTACCGAGATACGGATGGTGAGGCTATTGAACAACTCATCAATATTTTTGACCAAACGGATGTCAAACTCTATAGCCTACATATCCACCCGTCGTCTAATGCACCCAAAATCACCGAAATTCATTCTTCTTACAAAGATTTGAATTTGGAATTTGATGTCATCAATGCAGAAGATGTTTTGAAGGGTATTCACTACTTTATTGACGAACACCAGATACAGGTATTGACGATGAACCGCAAGAAAAAGAATTTGGTCACGCAATTGTTTTCGCCAAGCATTACAGAAAAAATGGTGGCAGATTCGTTTTTTCCTGTTTTGGTAATCAATACTTAGTTGAGAGGACAGGGGGTGAGAGGTGATATATATGAGTTCTGTTTTTCAAGAGGTTATGGCAAATGAATTACCTGATTGCTTTTGTGCGAGTGCTTAAATAATACGCTGTTTCAAAAATTCTTTGCTATTTCAGCAGCATCGCTGCGGCACTATTTGTAGAAATAACCTTAGATAGATTTTCATAAGGGGCGTAGCCTCGACACCATAGAAGATCAGTCATTTAACAGTGTCGAAGCTACGCTCCTAATGCTTAGTTTTATGGGGTGTATTTTCTACAAATAGAGTCAGGGCGATGCCCTTATAAATATTAAATTGTTTGTGCCGAGAACTCGGTATGTGAAGTAGGGGAGGAAAATATTTAAAAAGCCATCAATAGCGAGAGGTTTTAAACCCCTCGCTATTGATGGTGTATTTATAATCAGTGTGTTAGTTCACCCACCAATTCTTCTTTCATCACTTCCAAAGCATGTTTGACATCTGCCACGATGTCATTTGTCCCTTCGACACCGACACTCAAGCGCACCAATCCTGCTGATATGCCCAATCGTTGTCTGTCTTCAAGTTTCATGGCACCGTGCGTCATGGTGACGGGGTGATTCGCCATAGATTCCACACCACCCAAAGATTCCGCAATTTTGAAAACTTGGCGAGGTGCATTTTGAAGGGCTTTCATAAATTTGGTTGCCCCTTCCATTGTGTCGTCTTTGAGCCTCAAAGAAACCATACCACCAAAACCACGCATTTGTTTTTTAGCCACCTCATGATTCGGATGGTCTTGAAGTCCAGGGTAATAAGTATTTTCGATAGCGGGGTGATTGCTCAATACTTCCGCAACAGCCACTGCATTTTCACAATGTTGTTTCATTCGAAGGTGAAGGGTTTTGATGCCTCGCAATGCCAAAAAACAATCCAAAATACCAGGAATACAACCTGCTGCATTTTGCAGCCATTGCAGTTGAGAATAGACACTGAGGTTTTTCACCTTTTCGCCTGCTTCGTTTGTTGTATAGACAGGAAAAGCGACTTCTTCGTTTTGGTAAGGGACAAGGACGCTCTTTTTACAAACGATAGCTCCCATCACCAAGTCCGAGTGCCCACCTACATATTTGGTCAAGGAATGCACCACGATATCTGCTCCCAATTCCAATGGCGTTTGGAGGTAGGGTGAGCAAAAAGTGTTGTCAACTACATACAATATCTTGGGATTGTAGGCCTTGATGATTTTGCCAACTTCTTCGATGTCTGCAACTTTGAGCATGGGGTTGGTAGGTGTTTCCAACCAAACCATTTTTGTTTTGGGATTTAGACTGGCTTTTAGGGCTTCCAAATCGGTCATATCAACTGCCTCAAATTGGATACCCGATGTGAGCCCATGTATGTTGTCAAACAATCGGTGAGAACCGCCATACAAATCGTCTCCCTTGATGACTTGGTCGCCATGACGCATCAATCTCATCAAAGTATCAGTGGCTCCCAATCCACTTGCAAAACACAATGCACCGACTTCTTCGAGTGGTAAATCACCTGCTTCAAGGGGGGCTAAATTGCGCTCCAAAATGAGTCTTGTGGGATTGTGGGTACGAGAGTACTCATAGATTTGACCATTTTTGTCACGGTAAGGCTCACCAGGAGCATGTTGGACAAATGTGGAGGTTTGGTAAATGGGGGTCATGATGGCTCCCGTCGTCGGGTCAGGCTCTATGCCCAAATGAATTGCTTTTGTTCCGAAGTCCATGAATCGTATTGTTAAATGATGATTGTTGTGTTGTACAAAATTTCAGTAATGCTACAATGGGTAAATTTTGGAAATAGTTTAGATGGTCAAAAAATGAGTGCATAATTTCCTTAGAATTGCCAACAGAATAAGTTACCGTTTAGACTTTTGTAGTTTTACTCTAAAATTTTTTCATTGTAATGAAAATCAATCTTCTTCAAAAATAAACTACAAAAGTCTTACTCTCAAATTTGAAATTCTTTTCTTGATTAAGAGTGAAAAAGCAAAATACCCGTTTCCTTTCAAGCCTGCAAATTGAAGTCAGTTTAATATTCAAATAATCATGGTAATTTTTGAGGGCTCTATCTTTGCAGTATCTTGTAAGCTAGTTTGAACGCTCTTAAATTTGACCAGAAAATGAATATCGAAGGCAAACCTTATCGTAGCATTTGGCTACACCCCCAAAAAGACACCGTTTTTCAAATTATAGACCAACGTTATCTGCCTCACCGCTTTGTGGTTGAGGATATTGGCACTTCAAAAGAAGGCGGAATTGCTATCAAGGAAATGTGGGTGAGAGGCGCGCCCTTGATTGGTGCAGCAGCAGCTTATAGTATGTATTTGGCAACTTTGGAGGCAAGCAAAAGTGATGATTTTGAAGCGTATATGGAGGCTGCTTCAAAAATGCTTTTGGCGACCCGTCCAACGGCAATTAATTTGCAGTGGGCAATCCAACGCCAACAAAAAGCGATTGCAGCAGTGGAAAATATTGAAGAGAAAGTAGCCATTGCTTTGCAGACAGCGAAAGAAGTGTGTGAGGAAGATGTGGTGATTTCGGAAAATATTGGCAAGCACGGTTTGGAATTGATTGAAGCGATTAGCCAAAAAAAAAGCGGGGGAGTGGGGAAGATTTTGACTCACTGCAACACGGGATGGCTGGCGACGGCGGATCGGCGGGAGGAGATTGCGGATGCGCAGATTATTATTGGGACGCATGC
>JBGCDY010000748.1:0-8119 GCA_045105835.1 Chitinophagales bacterium | reverse complement strand
GACTGACCAAAAAGTTGAGTAAGACAATGATGGCTAATACCAGTAAAACCCGCAATCTGATTCCACCTTTGGTTAGCATAGTATTTTTATTTTTTTGTTTTTAAAATTGAGATAAAAGACACGAGACTAAAATTGTTTTGGTTTCTCATTTACTCCAAGTCCAATATCTTAGGTCTTTTGTCTTTCTACTTTTGTCTTATGGTTTTTTGACTAATCCACCACATTTCGTTTGGACAACATAGCTTCCGTAAGTACCAAACAAAAACCTGTAATAGAAAGGAAATACACAATGTCTTTGGTGTCAATCACCCCTCTAATCATCGAATCATAATGCATCCTCAAACTCATGTAGTCAAACAAGTTGGCAAGCCAACCACCTGATGATGCTTGTGCCAAAAATCCAAACAATAAGGCAAACAACAAATTGAGCATCAATGCCAATAAGATTGCCACGATTTGGTTTTTGGTGATACTACTCGCAAATAAGCCAATGCCAATATAGGCACTGCTCATCAATAAGATGCCTAAATATCCTACCCATACTGCACCGTGGTCTACTGGTCCGAGCCATACAACAGTGAAGTAATAAGGTAAGCTAAACAGAAGCGTCACACCGACCAATGCCAAGCAAGCCAAAAATTTACCAAAAATGATTTGCCAATCTGTCAAAGGATTGGTCAATAAGAGTTCTATCGTTCCAGATTTTTGTTCTTCTGCAAACATCCGCATCGTCAATGCAGGAATGAAAAAGAACAATGCCCAATAAGCAATGTCGAAGAAAGGGGCGATACTCGCTTGTCCTCTCAAAAAGACATCTGCTCCAAATAGCCAAGTGAAAAATCCACTAAATCCAAAAAAAACGACGACCATAATATAGGCAATCAAAGAATCAAAAAAGGTATTGAATTCTCGTTTTGCTATGGTGAGTATTTTGTTCATTGTTAATGAAAATTAAAATCGAAATAAAAAAATGAAACTTCAAATTCAACTACAAACCGTCTTTTGTATTTCGTCAAAAAAAATATTAGACTAGTGATTTGTGAAATTCAATTTATTTGAATTTGCATTTGAGTTTTTAATTTGAATTTACCTTATCCCATGGTCACATTCCTAAACACATCTTCCAAATCACGTTCGATGGGAGTCATTTCGGTCAGAATCCATTGATTGTTCACACACAATTCAAAAATTGCACGCCTTGACCCTGCCCCTTTTTTGCTCTTCACTTCATACAAATTGCCAGAACCTGCCCAATCCACCAACTCCACTGTTTGGATGTTGCTCAATTGTTGGAAAACCTCGTTAGGACTGCCTTCTTCAATACGAATACGGCTGATTTCTGCACCACTTGCTTGTTTGCGAAGTTCACTCGGCACACCATCCGCCACAATTTTACCATCGTTGATGATGATGATTCTGTCACAAGTTGCTTCCACTTCAGGCAAGATATGGGTACTCAAAATCACCGTTTTTTGTTCACCCACACGGCGAATCAATTCCCTAATCTCCACGATTTGGTTGGGATCCAAACCTGTAGTAGGTTCATCCAAAATCAATACTTCGGGGTCGTGAATCATGGCCTGTGCCAAGCCCACTCTTTGCCGAAAACCTTTGGAGAGTTCTTCGATTCTTTTGTGTTTTTCCTTGTCCAATCCACATACTTTCACCATTTCACGCACCCGTGCATTGACATTGCTTTTTGCTACACCCTGAATGGCTGCTGCAAACTGCAAGTATTCAATCACTGGCATTTCGAGGTAAAGGGGATTGTGTTCGGGAAGGTAGCCAATACATTGTTTGATGGCTGCGGCATCGTCTCGAATCGAATAATTGCCCACTTTCACATCGCCTTCCGAGGCAGCCATGTAGCAAGTAATTATTTTCATTGTGGTAGTCTTTCCAGCACCATTCGGTCCAAGAAAACCTAAGATTTCCCCGCTTTTGACTTCAAAGGAAATTCCGTCCACGGCTCGTTGAGGGCCATATTTTTTTACCAAACTTTCAACTTGTATATTCATACTGTTGGAAATCTAAGTTTAATTTTTTGATTGTAGATTTTGGATTGCAAATATAAAAAACGTACTGCAATTATTATATAAGTAAAACTGGTCTTTTTACTGATTTATGACAAAAACAGACCAGTTTTGAATAGGAGATTTATTTGGATGGCTAAAGATAGGTAAATTCAACACAATAAGTTTGCTCTCACCTATCGCTGCTTCAAAGACTTCCTCAACTTCTTCGCCTCTTTTGGAAATTCTTCCAGCCAGTCAATCACTTTGAAGGGGTTGTAATTAACTGCAACCAATTGTTTGTCGGGGGTCACAAAGGGTTTTTGAGGGCGACCATTTAAGGCAACGGTGATGTTTGCAGAAATCGCCACATTTTCCATTCCATTTTTCTTATACTCTTCGTCCAAGTAATCCGCATATTGAAGAATCATGTCTGGATTAACAGGCATTTTACGCATCTGTTTTTGGCTGAGATAAGGATTTGGATGAATCGTCCACGTTTTTCCAGTTTCGGTATTTCGCCCATTGAAGTAAGCCATTCCGACTTTGTGCCGAAGCATCATTCTCCACGCAAAACGATGTCCTTGTTCGGTCCATGCTACATTATTGGGGTAGAGGTGGTGGCGAAGTGGAATCAGCAATTGCAGTAAACAATAGATGCCTATTAATCCCAAACCCCATTGAGGTAACCTTTGTGTTTTTTGAAGTTCTTGCTTTTGACTTTCCTTTTTAACTGTATAAGCAGGAAACCATTGTTCCAAGTATTTCCGAGCCCAACTTGGGGTAAAAAACATCAGCGTGAGGGCTATGGATAAAATCGGAAAAACGCCAATATCAAATAGTATTTTGTTGGTCAAATGAAAGAAAATCACCACGATTAGTCCCAATATACGGGTTCGCTTGAAGAACAATAAAGGCACGATGCATAGGTCAAATGCCAAGCCTCCATAACTGATAAAATAGGCAAACCATTCTTGGGTAATCATGTCGCCAATGAGCCAATAATTGCCTTTTCCTGCAAACCAAGTTTTGATGGGTTGAGCTTGGAGCCAATCGGGGTTGAGTTTGGCGAGCCCTCCAAAAATATACACTACTGCCATTTGGAACTGCAATAGAAATACGGGCCAATAAGGAATGGTATTCGTTTGGATGGCAGGATTTCGTTTGGCATCCACAGACCATGCACGATTGGCAGGAAAGAAAATCATCAAAACACTCAACAAACAAATCAAATATCCATGGTTGAGGTAATCGGCAGAGTCTATCAAGAAGGCGTAAATCGTCCCGATAGCAAACAAAATACTACTCCAACGATATTTCCAACCAATCATGATGTTGACAGACAGTACTCCCATCAATGCCCAAAAAGCATACATTCCCCAACCTGGTAGTGAATCCACCCAGCCAAAACCATAGTAGGTAAAGTGCATTTTAGGGGCGATTTGGGAGCTGTATATCCAGCCTGACGCAAAGTTATTGATGACATCTATGAGCATAGATGCGCCAAAAACAATTCGTAGAAATACCAAAGAGGCAATGTCTATGGGGCGAGATAGTCTATTGTGAAGTGAGTTCATCTATTTATTATGAGACGAAATTTGTAAATTTATGAGGCAACAAAGATGGTAATTTATTTTTTCTTTAGGGAATTAGAAAAACATAAAGAACAAGTTTAAGCTCAATAACCATGCTCCAAGCTTACAATACTCTTCCAGTCTCGTTTTCCTTCTGCAAATAATAAGACATTGTTTATCAGCTCTTCCCATCTTGCGAGTTCTGAAAAAGGAGAACCTGCTCGATGTGGAGATAGTACAATATTATCTAAATCGTGAAAAGGATGTTCGTAAGGGTATTTTCGCCCTTCGGTATCTGCCTCGGGGCGATAGTTGTACCACACATCAAGCGCAGCACCTGCAATTGTCTTATTTTGAAGGGCATCAAATAAGGCCTTTTCTTCAACAACAATACCTCTTGCTATATTCACCAACAATCCTTTTTCACCCAAAATTTCCAATTCTTCCTTTCCAATCATGCCTTCTGTTTTTGAAGTATGTGGTACTGCAATGATTAAGGTGTCGATATATTGCAGGAAATCGTGTAGTTCACTGGAGTCAAATTTTTTGGCTTTTTCTGTTAAATCGTCATTCAAATAAGATTCGCCTTTCTTCCAACTTCTTTTCATGATAGCGACATCTGTATTGAAAGGTGTAATCAATTGATGTACTCTTTGATTGATGGCACCATAACCCAGCAAGCCGATTTTTCGATTGTAGAGAGGAATGGAGGGGGAGTTTTCGTCACCTGTTCGCCAAACACCTTTTGCCATCCATTGATGATGGGGAACAATTCTGTTGGTGAGGGAGAGCAATAGGGCGATTGTGTGTTGGGCGGTTAGGTGTGCGTGACCATGTCCATTGATGAGTGTGACCGACCTTTCTTTGTTCAATTCTTTGAATAAGGGAATCAAACCTCGAACTCCAGTACCAGGATTGATGTACAATTGTAGATTCTTTGCAGCCCAAAGCCATTCACGTTTTGGTCGCCACCCTATCATAATGTGAGCTTTGTGAGCATTTTCTTCACAAAACCGTTGAATGACCTCTTTTTCTTTGGAGTCAGGGGGAAATAATAATTTCAGGTTTTTGGCAGGAGCGAAGCCCGTTTGAAGTTTTTTTTGGAGTTTTTTGTCTGGCAACCAAAAAAATAGCACGTTGACAGTATCTGTATTTTGAGACAAGGTTGAAGTTTTTTTTATTTGAAGGCAAAAAAAAACGAACAATGATTGAAGTATCTTCATCCATTGTTCGCTTCTATTTTTACTATTGAAATAGCAAATTTTTTATTTAGATTTTTATCTCTCTTGCGTTCACAGAGGTCAAATAAGAACTAAGTGCGCCATCTACTTGAGAGATTTTGTCATAGTTAAGGGTATAGTAAATGTACTTGCCTTCTCTACGAGTCTCAACGACTTCCGCATTTCTAAGTATTCTCAAGTGTTGTGAAGTAATGGATTGTTCTAAATTGAGTGTATTATAGATTTTATTAACGTTAATTACGCCATTCTTGTCAATAAATTCAATAATAGATAATCTTAAGGGATGTGCAATTGCTCTAAGTAGTTCCGTGGAACTGTCTAATTTGTGCTGATCTAATGATGCCATTTGAATTTTGTTTTAATAAGTAACAATAGGGAATATATATCTTTTCCAAATTTAAAGTACTAAAATAAAAAAAGTCCTGCTATAAAACAAATTTACACCAGGACTTTTCTTATAAAAGATTTTTCGTCAATTAACGTGCCAAATCTTCAACCAATTGTGCGATTTCAGCAATACGATCATGATTCAAAGAATAGAAAATGTATTTTCCGTCTCTTTCTGTTACCACGACACCAGCTTTGCGTAAAATAGCTAAGTGTTGAGATGCAACAGATTGTTCTAATCGTAATTTTACATAAATCTCAGTTACTGTCAATTTTGGGTTTTCCTCCAACAAGAAAATCATTGATTGGCGAAGTTTGTGGTTGACAGCACGCAAAACCAATACTGCTTTTCTAAGCAAATCGTAGTTTAGCGTAATTGGATTGTCTGAGTCTTTGCGGATTACTACCGCATTAGCTAATGTTCCCATTTTAAAAAATTTAAAAAATTAATAAAAAATAAAGTGCGTATTTCGGAAAAGCATCCCTACTTTTCCTATTAAATTTTATATTCCCGTTGATGACAAAGATAAGGAATAATTCTTAATATTATAAGAAATCTATATCACAAACGTTTAAATATTTTTTTTGTTTTATGTTTTGGTAAATATTTTTTTAAGTAATATGGTTCATAGTAGGCTATATCTTCAAATAAATGGTTGGTAAACTTTTGATAAGCAATAGATTTTATATTAATTGCGGAAAAGTAAATATCCGTAAAAAAAAGAGCATTTGGATGAGTAAGTATATCAGTGCATTTACCTGAACAGTTTCCCAAAAATAGTACTTTTTTTTCAGATAGATAACTATCAAAAGAATCCTTGTCGATTATTTTTGCATATTTATCTTCAACCTCTTGCAAATCGCTATTGTACACAGCAGTGTAAACTTCCATTCGTCTTGCATCCATCATAGGAATACAATAGAAATCATCGTATGTTTCTCGATAAGTATGTACTCCTTCAAAAGCCATTGCTTTGAGTGTATCGACTGCAATCAATGGAATGTCTAATGCATAGCACAATCCTTTTGCAGTTGATGCTCCGATTCGCAATCCTGTATAAGAACCTGGACCATCACTCACTGCAATTGCAGCTAAATCACTCATCGTTATGGAGGATTCTGCCAAAACTTGCTCAATGAGTAGCGTCAACATTCCTGCATGGTGTTGCCCCTTTCTTTGTTCTTTTTCAGCAAATAACGTTCCGTTTTTGGTCAATGCCACAGAACAGTTCTCCGTAGTCGTATCAATACACAATATCCAACTCATATTCTACAATTAAACCGTGGGAAATCTTGTTTTTATTAAATCGGTCTTATAGGTTACAGTATGCCTACTAAAATAGACTTAGTTGCAACGCTATAGTAAAAACCATGTCTTGGTATAGATAAAAAAGTTGCAGCAATTTTGCTATATTTATCAAATACTGCAACAATAGAACCTGCAATGTATAAAAACCCTTGCAGAGATACGATACCCATTTTCAAAAAAATAACCAATATGAAAAAAATATACTTTCTATTCACCCTTTTCTTTTTGACATGCATCTGTAACTGCAAAAAAGAAAACTTCATTGTTATTGAAGGAGTAGAACCTATTAACTTTGAATGTTTGATCTCGATAAAGGAACACCAAGTAATTGATAACGAGGAGGCTTACCAATTGTTTTTAGCAGAATACAAAGACCCAAATTTGAATTGTCCAAACTATATTTCGCCCGTAATTGACTTTACAGAGAAAACTTTGGTGGGACAATACATTGAGGCGACGGCTTGTAGCCATTCTTCCATATCAGAAGTTTTTGCAGACCCTAGCCAAAAGAGGTATATTTACGAATTGCAGGTCAAATTGGAAGGAGATTGTGAAGTTGCCTTTGAAAAGATTGTATGGATTACCGTTCCGAAATTGCCTGATAACTATACAGTGAAATTTGAAGCGATTTATGAGCGAATTTAATGCTCATTTATTCCTGAGGATTAAATTGAAAAGTCTAATATTGAGAGCTTATTTTTTGATTATTAAGGTGAAACAGACTATACAAATGATGCTAAAAAGCAAATCCAGTTTTTTTATACTCCTATTGATGAGTGGTTTATTGATGCTCAGTGCGTGTGGTTCTGCCAATAGGGTTCAGGGGAGCAAACTGAAAAAGAAATCCTTGAAGTTTATTGAAGACCAAGTAGAGCGTAATTTATTTGATGCGGATTGGCTGCGGATGAAGGCAAAAATCACTGCAAGTGACGGTAAACAAAAACAAAGCTTCAATGCAGATGTGCGTCTTCGCAAAGACAGTGTTTTGTGGATGTCTATTTCGCCAACAATTATGAAAATCGAAGTCGCCAGAATCCTTATTACTCCTGATAGTGTACAGGTTATCAACAGAATCAACAAGCAATATTATGCTTCCAATGTGGATGCTTTAGAATCCCTCACCAAATACCCTTTGGATTTCGCGATGCTCCAAAACATACTGTTTGGGAATCCTGTTGTGAAAGGCGACGGAACTCCTGCCTTATCCATCACCAAAGAACACTATTGTATAGCAAACACCCTTCAAGATTTGGATTTGGGAATTTGTTTGGAACCCAATAGCTACAATATTGCAGAAATGAGTGTGGCAGAAAAAGTCCAACAACGCAAGCTAAATATGCTATTGACCAACTATGAAGAGATTGATAAACAGCGTTTTTCATTAGAGCGTGTGCTAAACATCGAAACTCCTCAAGAATACAATGTAGAGATAAAACTCTCTAAGATTAAGGTCAATGAACCCCAAAAAACAAGTTTTTCTGTATCCGAAAGATACACAAAAGTAGACCGTTTGGAAATAAATTAGACCGAACGATTGTCTAAGGAATGCGGAAGAAATAAATTTACACTCTTAATTCCCCCTTTGAAGGGGGTTGG
>JBGCDY010000747.1:0-7889 GCA_045105835.1 Chitinophagales bacterium | reverse complement strand
CTGTGTCCAAGTATATCAATGTTCTACACTCCAAAACCCTCTCCCCCCAAAGCCTGCAAATACTTATCCACATACAACTGCTTCGACTTTAATTTATACTGCATCACATACCGAGGATGTTCCAAAGGCACAATTTTACCAAAAAACTTCTTTTCCTTGTTTAAAGCATTCAAGAATTTGAAATTTTTCCCGCTACCCATACAAAAGACCGTACTTCTGTCGATTCCAAACTCCAATTGTGCTTCAATGGATTTGATGATAAATGGAGTGACTGCTTCCTGCAATGCCTTGCTGTCGTAATAATTGTAGTTTTTCTCTTTCCCTCTTGCATCACGAATCACAAAACCAAGCGGACAAACAGAAGAGATATAGACATCTTCGTAAAACGCCTCTGCACCGCCATAAGCTTCAATAACATCATACACAAAAACGGCAGACAACTCATAGGTTTTGATTCCTTCAATATCCAATCCACAAAACTCCTTCATCCTTTTGCTATCCGTAAACGGAATCCCCGTGATTCCCGCCCCAAATCGCCCAGGATTGATGCCCACAAGGAGCTTTCGACCTTTGTTATCATTGTAGAATTTGCGGTAAAACTGAGAAGAAGTTTGCAGTGCTTTTTCGTTTTCTGCAAAGGGATTCATCACCCCAATATTGGGCGGCAATTTTGCAGTGAGCTGGAGAGATTTATTGAAGGAAATCACTTTTTCTGCGAAGGTATTTTTAATCATTCTTCCAAGTTTTTAGTCTAACAAAGATAAACAATCCTCAACACATTCACTTCTTCAAAAACTTTCCTTCAAGCTCCCTATTAAAATTTTAAATTTTTGCTTACTTTAGACACCAAAGAACCCCATAAACGCATCAAAATTTATGAATAGGAGCACCAAAAACCAAAGTATCTATTGAGAGTCCAAAGAAACAATGCCATCAAATCCAGCAAAAACCTAAATAAACAATCCATGAGAGATTTCACAATTTTCCAATTAACCGTTTTCATTACCTTACTTTTCGTAATTTTAGCCACCATAATTAGTTGTAGCAACGCTCAAAAAATTGAAGGCATGAATTGGAACCCTGACCAAGACTACGCAGACCATTGGCTGCAAGTCCAAAAAGCAGAAAACGAAGGACTTACTCAAAATGCGGAGGACACCGTCCGCAAAATATACCAAAAGGCAAAAGAAGACCAAAACGCCCCACAAGTCGTGAAGTCGCTCTTACACCTCTGGAAATACACGACTTACAAAGAGGAAAATAGCCAACAAAAGGTGATGGGTGCCATTACCAAAGAAATCGAAACGGCACAAGAACCCCTCAAATCCGTCCTGCAAAACATACAGGCAAACCTCTATTGGCAATACTACCAACAGAACCGTTACAAAGTTCTCAACCGAACCGAAATTGCAGACAGCAAGCCTGACGACTTCCAAACATGGGATGCCAATACCCTCATTGCAGAGGTGATTGATTTGTTCCAAGCTTCTTTGAAAAACAAACAATTACTGCAAGAAACGCCCATCACCTCCTTCAAAGACGTACTCACACAAGCCAAAAAATCAGCCGAATTTCGTCCGACATTATACGACTTGTTGGCACACAATGCACTGGATTTTTTCACCAATTCCCAATCCAGTATCACCAAAGCTGCCGACCAATTTCAAGTTACCCAAAAACAAGCCTTCGACCCATCGAGGGATTTTGCAGGATTTCCCTTCACAACCACAGATTCATTGTCCACCAAGTTTTATGCAGTACAAGTATTGCAGGATTTGGTGCGTTTTCATTTGAAGGACGAAAACCCAACCGCATTGGTAGATGCCGATTTGAAGCGACTCAAATACATGCGTGAAAACTCCATTTCGCCCAATAAAGAAGAACTGTACTTAGAAGGTTTGAAATCTTTGGAGAACAACACCTTGACCCACCCATCTTCTGCAATGGTCAGTTATGAAATTGCTGATTTTCACAGCCAGTTGGGAAACAAATACCACCCAATAAACAGCCCCGATTCACAATGGGAAAAGAAAAAAGCAATCGAGCTATGTGAAGCAACCATTGCCCGCCATCCAAACAGTACAGGCGCAAAGAATTGCGAGGCTTTGAAGGCTGGCATTTTGAGCAAGAGTCTGCAATTCACTTTGGAAAACACCAATCTGCCTCAACAGGATTTCAGGGCTTTGGTCAGTTACAAAAACATTTCAAAAATCTACGCCAAAATTGCTCTTATCACTGCCGATGACGAAAAGGCATTGGACAAAATGAACAAGACCAGTGAAAGGCTCAATTACCTCAACCGCTTGAAGGTACTGAACAATTGGACAGTAGATTTGCCGAACCAGAAGGATTATCAAAGCCACAATATTGAAGTCAAAATACCAGCTCAAACTTATGGCAAGTTTGTGGTCATGATGGCAACGAACGACAAATATTCGATGAACAAAGAAGCCGTTGCCTTCCAATATACGGTCGTGACCGCTTTGAGCGTATTGAAGAACCAACACAAAAGCGTAACCGACTTTTTTGCTACCCACCGTGAGACAGGCGAACCTTTGGCAAATGTAAAATTTGAAATTTATGCCCAAGAATACGACTACAAAAAGAGAGAATACAAGGACGTATTATTGACACAAGGCACTTCAAATACAGAAGGCAAATTCTCCTACACCGCCCAAAAAGGCAACAATTCTTACTCCAACAAACGGGTCGTCATGACCAAAGGAGAAGATATCTACACCTACAGAGACCACTTATACTACCGAAACGCCCAAACACCCGTTCGTCGAACCCGCACCTTCTTTTTTACCGACCGTTCGATTTACCGTCCAGGTCAGACTGTTTACTTCAAAGGCTTGATGCTCACAACGGATGGGGAAAACAGCGATTTGGCAATCAACAAAACCACCTCCGTCACCCTTCACGATGTCAACTACCAAAAAGTAGCCACCTTAGAACTCAAGACCAATGAATATGGAACCTTCAATAGCAAATTCACCTTACCCACAGGTGTATTGAACGGAAACATGATCATCAAAGATGCACATGGCAGCATCAATATACAAGTCGAAGAATACAAACGCCCCAAATTTGAAGTGAGCTTCAAACCGATTGAAGGCAGCTATCGATTGGAGGAAACCATCAAAGCCACAGGTTTGGCGAAAGCCTATGCAGGTTCGGTCGTCGATGGAGCGGAGGTGAAATACCGAGTCGTGCGCCGAGCGAGTTTCCCTTATTGGTACCGATGGTGGATTCCTTATCCAAGTTCTTCAGAATTGGAGGTGACCAATGGCGTGACCAAAACCAACGAAAAAGGGGAGTTTGAATTTGACTTCGTCGCCATTCCAGATGCCAGCATTGCAGCGAGTCAAAAACCGCAATACACCTACATGTTGTATGCAGATGTGACCGACATCAGTGGCGAAACCCGCAGCAGCCAAAGCAGCGTAAGCGTAGGCTATATTTCGCTTTTGGCAAATGTAACCGTTCCAAACGAAGTGAACCGAGACAGCACCGCCAACTTCAAAGTCAGTACTACCAATTTGGGAGGTCAATTTGAAGCCGCAGATGTCCAAGTCACCATCCACGAATTGAAGCAGCCAGAACGGGTTTTTAGAACCCGAAGATGGGAACAAGCTGACCAATTTGGGATGAGTCAAGAAGAGTATTATGCGACCTTCAAACACGACGTATATAAAGACGAGCACCAAGCCACCAATTGGGGAAAAGGCAAAAAAGTCTTTGAACAATCTTTCAAGACTGCAAAGGATTCCAAAATAAACCCCAGAGATGTCGAAAGTTGGAAGGTGGGCAAATATGTGGTCGAATTGACTTCAAAGGACAAGTATGGCGAGGAAGTGAAATTCCAAAAATACTTCGATGTCTATTCTTTCTTGGCAGACGAAATTCCATTGAAGAAAGCCTTTTGGCACACCTACTCCAAAACCACAGCTGAACCCAACGAAACCATTACAATCGCTTACGGTTCTGCACTACCCAATACCAAAATTCTATTTGAAGTAGAACACAACCACCAAATTGTAGAGCGCAAATGGCTCACCGCCAATAAGGAACAAAAACTCTACAAGGTCAAAGTTTTGGAGAAATACCGAGGAAACTTTGCCATTCACTTCAGTGCCATCCGCAACAATGAAGTCTTCACAAGCAGCAATACCATCACCGTTCCGTGGAACAACAAAGACCTCAAAATCGAACTGTCCAGCTTCCGCAACAAACTCTATCCTGGGGCAGAAGAACAATGGACTGTCAAAATCGGCGGCATGAAAGGCGAAAAAGTATCTGCCGAATTGTTGGCAAGTATGTACGATGCCTCTTTGGATGCCTTCAAATCCCACGGATGGAGCTTTGGCAGCATTTACCCAAACTACTACGGTCAGGCTTCTTTCTCCTCCGATGGAGGTTTTGGCACGGTCAATTCCCAACTCTATGCCGAAAAATGGAATGAATACAATGGTTCGCTTCAATACCAAAACTACGACCAACTAAACTGGTTTGACTTTAGTTTGTATGGCTATCGCTACTACACAAGGGCAACTATGTCAGGTGTAAGTAGAGGAGGAGGGAAAATGAAAAGCAAGAGAAGTATGAAAAGTGCCTCCAGACCTTCTCCTGCTCCACAAATGGAGATGGATTCAATGGCGGAATATGAGGTGGAAGAATCGGCTGCTATGGTAGCAGATGATGCGGTATCGAATGAGGAATTGAAAAATTCTGCAAATGGAGGAAGGGACGAAGGCGGAGAAACGCCTGCCGAAACCGATTTTGAAGACGTACAAGTACGTACCAATCTCAACGAAACGGCTTTCTTTTTCCCAGATTTGAAGACCAATGACAAGGGCGAAGTAATTTTGTCTTTCACCGCTCCCGAAGCTCTGACCCGTTGGAAGTTCATGGCATTTGGACACACCAAAGATTTGAAGTATGGACAGATGACGGAAGAAATCATGACCCAAAAAGATTTGATGGTCATGCCCAATGCACCCCGTTTTTTTAGAGAGAGCGACGACATTGTTTTTGCTTCAAAAATCTCCAACCTGACCGACAAAGAATTGAACGGAACGGCTGTACTGCAATTGTTTGATGCACTGACCATGAAGCCGATTGACCAAAAACTGGGCAATACAAAAACTTCCATCAACTTCACCACAAAAGCAGCGCAAAGCACAGCCGTTAGTTGGGCTTTGAAAATACCCAAAGGTGTAGATGCGGTGACGTATCGAGTGATTGCCAAATCGGGTAAATTCTCGGATGGCGAAGAAAGTTCGATTCCCGTTTTGACCAATCGAATGTTGGTGACAGAAAGCCTGCCACTACCTGTTCGTGGGCAAGGCACGAAGGAGTTTACCTTTGAAAAACTGAACAAATCCGAGCAGTCTTCTACGCTGCAAAACGAAAGATTGACGCTTGAATTTACTTCACAGCCCGCATGGTATGCCGTTCAAGCATTGCCTTATTTGATGGAGTATCCGCATGAATGTGCCGAGCAAATTTTCAGCCGATTCTATGCCAACAGCATCGCTTCCCACATCGCCAACTCTGACCCCAAAATTGCGGCTGTTTTTGAAGAATGGGAAAAAGCTGCGGTGACGGCTTCCTTAGACAATCCTACCGAAAAATCGGGCGCATTGTTGTCGAATTTGGAGAAAAACCAAGAATTGAAGTCTTTGCTACTGCAAGAAACCCCTTGGGTATTGCAGGCAAAAGACGAAAGCGAACGCAAAAGAAGGGTAGGAGTACTCTTCAACATTGACCGCATGAGAGGCGAATTGACCAAATCCTTGAAACAATTGCAGCAAATGCAAGTCAGCAATGGCGGATGGGCTTGGTTTCCAGGCATGAAAGAAAGCCGCTACATCACCCAACACATTGTTTCGGGCTTGGGACACCTCGACAACTTAGGTATCAAAAACGTAAGAGAGGACAGTGATACTTGGGCGATGACCCAAAAAGCAGTTCAATATTTGGACACACGCATCACAGAAGATTATGCACTTTTATTGAAGTACAAAGCCAATTTGAAAGACAAACAAATCGGCAATACCCAGATTCAATACTTGTATGCCCGTTCTTTCTTCAAAGACATTCCTGTGAACAACAACAACAAAAAAGCCTTTGACTACTATCAAGGTCAAGCTGAAGAATACTGGTTGAGCAACAACAAATACCTGCAAGGAATGATTTCTTTAGCTCTTCACCGATTCACCAATGGCGACTCCAAAACAGCAAATGGCATCATCGAATCTCTCCGTCAAAATTCGGTCAACAACGAAGAAATGGGCATGTACTTCAAAGACATGCAAAACGGTTGGTATTGGTATCAAGCACCGATAGAGAGCCAAGCTTTGTTGATTGAAGCTTTTGACGAGGTGGCGAAAGACGAAAAATCGGTGAACGACATGAAGGTTTGGCTTTTGAAACAGAAACAAACGCAAGACTGGAAAACGACCAAAGCGACTGCGGAGGCTTGTTATGCGCTTATTTTGACGGGCGATGATTGGTTGTCAAGTGACGAAATCGCAACAATCAGCGTGGGCGGCAAAAAACTCGACCCCAAAAACGACCCAACTGTCAGCGTGGAGGCGGGTACGGGCTATTTCAAAAAAACATGGGATGGCGAGGATGTGACCGCAGATATGGGCAAAGTGACTGTCACCAAAAACGACAAAGGTGTGGCGTGGGGTGCGATGTACTGGCAGTATTTTGAGCAACTCGACAAAATCACTTTCGCTGAAACACCGCTGTCTATCCAAAAGGAACTCTTCCTCGAAACGAACACCAAAAACGGTCCTAAATTGACTCCGCTGACTGATAATGCCAAAATCAGCGTGGGCGATAAGGTGAAGGTTCGCATCGAAATTCGGGTGGATAGGGATATGGAATACGTGCATCTGAAAGATATGCGGGCTTCGGGTTTTGAGCCGATGAACGTGATTTCTCGCTACAAATACCAAGATGGTTTGGGCTACTACGAAAGCACCAAAGATGCGGCTACCAACTTCTTTATGTCTTGGCTGCCAAAGGGTACTTACGTGTTTGAATATCCGCTACGTGCGACGCATCAAGGGGATTTTTCGAATGGGATTACGACGATGCAGTGTATGTATGCGCCTGAATTTACGCGTCATTCGGAGGGGATTAGGGTGAAGATTGAGTGATGATATTTGAAATTGAGATATTTTTGGAAAAACTGAAGGTTTTTTTGTGGATACTTCGGTTTTTCTTTTTTGGAATTGGGAAACCAAATCTAATAGGAGATTGTTTACTTTAAAATCTTAATCTTATGACAGTATTAGAAATTAAAAGAAATATCTTCAACATCATTGAGGATATTCAAAATAAATCTATTTTGGAAGAGTTGCATTTGGCTTCATTGGAAGCTCAAAAAGCGGATTCTAATGATGATTTTTGGGATGAGTTGAGTTTTCAACAACAACAAAGTATTGAAAAATCTTTGCAAGAAGTAAAAGAAGGTAAAACAATTCCTCATAGTGAAGTTCAGAAAAAATACAGTCAATGGCTTACGAGATAGTATGGACGGAAAATGCAGAATCAACCTACAGTGATATTATATATTATCTTGCGGAGGAATGGTCTGTTGAGGTTGCTTCCAAATTTATTGACAATGTGGAGAGTAAACTGCTGTTATTGTCTCAATTTCCCCATATTGGAAGAAAATCTTCAAAGAGAAGTCAAGTGCGAAAATACCCAATTAGTCGACAAAATTTGCTTGTTTATCAGCTAATTGGAGAAACAATTCTTATTTTGTACATATATGACACAAGACAGAATCCTGATAGTCATAGGTTTTGAAATGATGTATTAATGCAGTGTATGTATGCTCCTGAATTTACGAGTCATTCGGAGGGGGT
>JBGCDY010000746.1:0-6887 GCA_045105835.1 Chitinophagales bacterium | reverse complement strand
TTGCCTACCCTTTTTCATAGCTGTTATGTCCTATCAAAATATGGGTCTCCTGAATTCTCGGTGTATCCATTGAAGGATCATTCACCAGTTAATCTGCAATCTCCTTCAATTTCCCTCCAGTCTTACCCGTAAAAGCCACCGTTGTCAGTCCTTGTTTTTTAGCCTGCAAAAGAGCCTTTACCACATTGGGTGAGTTCCCTGAAGTAGAAAGCCCAAACAAAATATCGCCCTTGCGTCCATAGCCTTCAATAAGTCGCTCATACACGTGGTCAAAACCGTAATCATTTGCCACTGCTGTCAAGTAAGAACCATTCACATGCAAAGCTTCCGCAAAAAGAGCTGGGCGATCAATATAAAACCTACCTGACAACTCTGCTGCAATATGCTGCGCATCCGAAGCACTTCCTCCATTCCCACAAAACCAGACCTTATGATCCTTACGAAATGCCTCAATCATTTCCTCTGCAATCACTTCAATCCTTTGCAGCAAAACCTCATCCTCCAATAACTCCTTTTTCACTTCAATAGAAGCTTCAACAATAGATTTTATTCGGCTCATTTCTTCAAAAAAAATTGAATTTATTATTATATCTCCCTCCTCTAAAGTTTCAATTTATCTTCAATCTGATAAACATTTCTATCAGGCGCAGTACGTCCAATCATCTCACCCAAAAACCCTGTCATAAACAACTGCATCCCAACTATCAGCATCATCAAACCGTAAAAGAACAAAGGTCTTTCGGTCATCTTGTATTGCTCAAAACCCAAACGAGCTATTGCCAAGTAAGTAATGATACCAAAACCAATAATCGTCAGTACCGTTCCCCACAAACCAAAAAAGTGCATCGGGCGTTTTCCAAAACGAGACATAAAAACAATGGTCATCAAATCCAAAAAACCATTCACAAAACGCTCCAAACCAAACTTAGTCGTCCCGTATTTTCGAGCTTGATGTGTCACCACCTTTTCACCAATATGATTGAAGCCAGCTGACTTCGCCAACACAGGAATGTATCGGTGCATTTCGCCATAAACTTCAATGCTCTTCACCACCGTATTGCGGTAAGCCTTCAAACCACAATTCATATCATGCAGTTTGACTCCAGTAGCCCAGCGAGTAACACCATTGTATATTTTGGTAGGAATCGTCTTAGAAAGCGGGTCATGTCGTTTCTTTTTCCAGCCCGAAACCAAGTCATAGCCGTCCTCTACAATCATTCGTCGAAGCTCAGGAATCTCATCAGGACTGTCCTGCAGATCTGCATCCATCGTAATCACCACTTCGCCTCCTGCCACCGAAAACCCTTCATTCAAGGCCGCCG
The DNA here is from genome assembly GCA_045105835.1 of Chitinophagales bacterium. Lineage (GTDB taxonomy): Bacteria > Bacteroidota > Bacteroidia > Chitinophagales > UBA2359 > JAUHXA01. The sequence continues at coordinate 5,565 of JBGCDY010000746.1, read as the reverse complement.
ATTTTCCATAATTTCGCCTAAACTTAATGCCTTTCACCTCCGCTCGTTCCTCACCCAACTGTTGAATAATTTGCCAAGATTTATCCGTACTCCCATCATCCACCAAAATAATTTCATAACTAAATTGATGTTCCTCCATCACCCTCCCTATCCATGCCACCAATTCAGGCAAAGATTCTTCCTCATTCAAAAGCGGTATGACAACAGATATATTCATAGTAAGCAGTAAATCAAAATTAAAACGAGAATGAAAATAGAAAATGCAGTAGATAAACCGTTGTTGTAGGGTTTCAATTGTTAAAGTTAAATGTATTAAAATCTCACTCAAACAAAATAAACACAAGCTATCTCAGCCTCAATAAGCGGGCATATATAAATCCAACAACAATGAAGGTAGCCATCAAAAAACCAAACACCAAACTCAAAACATAAGTTTGCAAAGACTTGAACAAACCATAACTATAATCTCCATTCTCCAATATCAACAGCTCTTTCTCTATAAACTCAGGTGGCTTATTGGCGAGTTCCATCTGCCGTCTTCCTTCCTCCAAAAACCACTCTTTGATCAAGGCATCCATTCCCGAACCCGAAAAATTGTAGAAGAGATAATGGAACACAATCACCACGCCCATACTCACCACAAAGACAGTGAAAATAGGGCGAACAAATTCTCGAAACGATAGCTCTATATCTCCATGCTTCCTTCGAAAAACACGCCCCGTCCATATCATCGTCACCAACAAAATGGCAAAAGCCAACATCCCCATCCTCCTAAAAAGTAGCGCAGGATCGGTATAAAACAAGCCCAAGTACCCAGCAATAACTACAATCCCTGCAATCAAACCATACTTAAGCCCAATATTTCTCTCTTCCATAAATCAAATAATTATTGCAGTTAAGCTTCCATCTAGTACAGCAAAAGTTAAATACACGGCAATTTGCCCTTTTCACACAAATTACTGTAATTCGACATATTAAAGAACCGACAACTATCACTAATCTACTAATCACTGCACTAAATTTTCATCAAACATCCTCCTTCAACTGCTTCAAATACATTTGAATCGTATTCTCCAAACCATAATACAGCGCATCACTAATCAAAGCGTGACCAATAGACACCTCCAACAAACCCGCTACATTTTGGCGAAAAAACCGAAGGTTGTCCAAATTCAAATCATGCCCAGCATTGATTCCCAAACCCAACTCAAGCGCATGAGCAGCAGCCTCCGCATAAGGCGCAACTGCTTTTACACGGTCTTCGTGATAACGTTCAGCATAAGGTCCCGTATAAAATTCAACCCGCTCCGCCCCCACTTCCAAGGCACCATCCATGATGTGTTTTTCAGGTTCTGCAAAAAGCGATACACGAATCCCTTCACCCTGCAAAGATGCAATTATTTTTTTCAAAAAATCACGATGTTTCACTGTATCCCAACCCGCATTTGAAGTAATCGCACCAGGAGGGTCAGGCACAAGCGTACACTGTTCAGGCTTGATTTCCTTTACCAATTGCATAAAACGCTCATTGGGATAACCTTCAATATTAAATTCAGTCGTTACCAAAGGTTTGAGGTCATACACATCTTGGTACTTAATATGCCGTTCGTCAGGGCGAGGATGTACCGTAATTCCCTCTGCACCAAATCGCTCACAATCTAAGGCTACTTGCGTCAAATTCGGCAAATTGCCGCCTCTTGCATTCCGCAACCAAGCTACTTTGTTGATGTTTACGCTCAAACGAGCTTTTGTATCTGACATAATTTTTAGGTTAATGTTTGTGTAAGTAGATAAAACTTACGCAAAAGTACATTCTTTCTGGACTACTCAAAGCAACCACTATTGGCTTTTTGAATAGTCCAATCTATAAAATTTCGGAATAGTAAACCCTCATGTATTTTTGAATATCTTCTTTGATAGATTTATTCTAATCCATGTTTTGGGCTAAAAAAAATCTCTTTCTCTTGCAATAAGTGACTTAATATAAATGAATTTTGCAGTTCGTATATTTTCACAAAGTTTAAATAATTTATCTCTCTCTGCTTTATACTTTTTCCTACAAAACAAGTACAAATAAAAATAAGGAACCAAGTTATTATCTTTTTTATAGTCTAAGACCAATTGCTCACATTCTTGTTGAGTAAATTCTTTACCAAAAAGACGGTAAGGAAGGTATTTTTTCCAAAATTTCAACTCCAAACTATTTGGGTATTTCTTCAGCCCTTGCTCAATAATTTCTCCATATCTGTTTCCACCAATCAAACTCCACTCGCCAGGAATATTGTTTGGTATGTTAAAACTCATCTGTTCGGCTGCGAATTCCCAGTATAGAAAAGCCAAATTTGTATACATTTCTAAAGAAGCAGAGCCAGTTTTAATACTCTCTTCGTACAATCCAACTGCTTCAATATAGTCTTTACTTATATCCTTTATTATTGCTGATTCCATTAAACTAAGATAATTTCCTTTGTTAAAAATAATATTCCAATTAAAAAACCACTACTCTCCTATGAACATTATTCCCCTCCACAACATTGTAGCTAAGTAAAATACCCAAGAATTCCAGAAGGATTTTTCTCACTTCAATTCTTGTTCCAAAAAGGCAAATATACCCATGATAAACAAATACATAAGCACACAATCTCTTCTTTTTATTTTATTGTTTTTTCTCTCCTTCAATCCCCTTCAATCCCACGCCCAAACCCAATACACCCTAAGCGGCTACATCAAAGACCTCCAAACAGGTGAAACCCTCATTGGCGCAAATGTCTACAACAGCGACAACAAAGTAGAAGGCACTTCTGCCAATCTTTACGGCTTCTATTCCTTGACCCTTCCCGAAGGAGTTTACAAAATTGAAGCCTCCTTTTTGGGGTATAGCACCCAACAGATTGAAATCGAACTGAATAAAAACATCACCTTTGATTTCAAAATGATTGAAGACGGCATCATGCTCGAAGACATCATTGAAGTGACTGCCAAACGCAAAGACCAAAATGTAGAAAGTACCGATATGGGACGGGTAGATTTGTCCATCGAAAGCATCAAATCTTTGCCCGCTTTATTGGGTGAGGTTGATGTCTTGAGAGCGATTCAGTTATTGCCAGGGGTGATGTCTTCGGGTGAAATCAATTCGGGTTTGTATGTGCGTGGTGGAGGTCCCGACCAAAATTTGATTTTGTTGGACGAAGCGGTGGTTTACAATACAGGGCATTTGTTTGGTTTCTTTTCGGTCTTCAATCCCGATGCCATCAAAAATACTACGCTCCACAAAGGCAGTATGCCAGCAGAGTTTGGAGGGAGATTGTCCTCCGTTTTGGAATTGGCCATGAAAGAGGGCAACAACCAAGAGTGGAAAGCCTCTGGTGGAATTGGCTTGATTTCCTCTCGTTTGACAGTGGAAGGACCTCTGGTGAAAAACAAAAGCTCTATTCTCATTTCTGGGCGACGAACGTATGCAGATGTATTGGCGCAGCCTTTTTTGAAGGGAGGTGACTTTGAAGGGAATGGTTATTTTTTCTACGACCTCAATACCAAAATCAATTACCAGTTTTCGGACAAGGACAGAATTTTTGCAAGCGGATATTTCGGGAGGGATGTTTTGAACTATCGTTCTACAGATGGTTTGGTGGTCGATATGCCTTGGGGAAATGCCACCGCTACCATGCGTTGGAATCACTTGTTCAGCAATAAATTGTTTTTGAATGTTTCGGCAATTTACAATTCCTACAATTTTGGCATCCAAACAGAATTCAACAACTTCCAATCTTCGCTTTACTCAGGCATCAATGACTACAATTTCAAGCTCGATTTTGATTATTTTCCCAACCCCAAACACACTATCAAATACGGGGCAAACTATACTTATCACACTTTTACTCCCTACACCGTTGATGCCCAAGTGGGTGAAACCGAAATTGACACCGATACTTTGACTCAACAATATGCCCACGAAGCAGCCGTTTATTTCCAAGATGAATTCAGTATTGGCAAAAAATTGAAGGTCAATGCAGGTATCAGGGCTTCGGCTTTTCGCCAAGTAGGACCTTACCAAAGCATTGTCCAAACAGGCATTTCGCAGACAGAAAGAGACACCATTCAATATGCCAGAGGAGAACCCATTGAGACTTATTTTGGCATTGCTCCAAGATTAAGTTTGCGTTATACGATTGACGAACAAACTTCTTTGAAGGCAAGCTATGTGTTTAGCAATCAATACATTCACCTTGTTTCGAATGCTACTTCTACCCTACCGACCGACCTTTGGGTGCCCAGTACTGCGAGAGTAAAGCCGCAAAGAGGCGAACAGTTTTCGCTGGGTTTGTTCCGAAATTTTGCAGACAACGAATACGAGGCTTCGATTGAAGGATATTACCGAAACATGGACAACCAAATCGAATTCTCGGAAAACTATGTTCCCGCATTGAATACCAATATCGAAGACCAGTTTGTGTTTGGCTCAGGGCGTTCCTACGGTTTGGAGTTGTTTTTGAAAAAAAGAAAAGGACGCTTCAATGGCTGGATTGGTTATACTCTATCTCGCACTACCCGCAAATTTCCAGACATCAACAACGGCAATCCTTTTCCTGCAAGGTATGACCGCACACACGATTTGTCCTTGGTTGGTTCTTACGAACTCAGTGACAGGTGGCAACTTTCAGGAACTTTTGTCTATGGCACAGGACAAGCACTAACCATTCCCAACAGTTTCTATGTCATCGAGGGATGGGTCTATTCTTCCTTTGACAGCCCTCGAAATTCCTACCGTTTGAAGCCCTATCACCGCTTCGACATTGCTGCAACTCGTGACCTCCGCAGTCCTGAAAAGAAGAAAGCAAAGCCGAATTTCGAATCGGAATTGGTCTTTGCGATTTACAATATTTACAGTCGTCAAAATCCATTTTTTGTTTATGCTGCTCCAGAAATCAACGAGGAAACGGGTGGCACAGGCATTGCAAATGGCTCGGTTGACATCAAATTGAAGCAAGTTTCTATTTTTCCGATTATTCCGTCGGTGACATGGAATTTTAAATTTTGAGATTCATTGACAAAAACCGTAACAAGTCTTTATTTTTTGATCTTTACTAAGTGGTTTGTCAACCTCATCATGTCCGATGGATATTTAACTTAAATACTCCTATCCATTCAGAAGATTTTTACAAAATGACAAATACTACATGTCATACTGCTAAGTATCTTCTGAAGTGAAATAGCTAAATATTTATAAGTCAAAGTTTTTTGAAAAAAATAACCTGCTCTTTTCAAGTATTTTCATAAGTTTTGCAAATATTTAAGGCTCATATGGTGTTTCTCCGTGATAGAGTAAAAAGTGTTATTTTTACATAAAAATTGATAAGATGCTTGTAAAAATACAGGATATAATTGACGATAAAAAGTGTTTTGATATTATTCGCTCCAAAAGAAGGAAAAATGGAGTTCGTTGCGTACAGTGTAATAGCGATTCTATTTGTTGCAATGGACATCATAAAAGTCATCCTCATCGTCAGCTTTATAAGTGTAAAGATTGTGAATAATACTTTGATGATTTGACAGACAGCATCTTTA
>JBGCDY010000745.1:0-2887 GCA_045105835.1 Chitinophagales bacterium | reverse complement strand
GCCATGAACTTCAATGTCAATCAGATAGATTTACCTGAACCTTATGCTAAAACTACCTTAGTTTTGGTTGGTCCTCGTGTAGATTTGACTCTGACGAAAAGCCTCTTCTTGACAACTTTTCTGCAATACAACAATCAAACTGACAATATGAATGTAAATGCTCGACTTCAATGGCGATATGCACCTGTTTCGGATTTGTTTTTGGTTTATACGGATAATTACGATACTGGAAATGGATTTGTGACCAAGAATCGAGCCTTGATATTGAAGGTAAATTATTGGCTCAACTTGTGATAAAAAGGAAGATAGAAAAGGGATGTGAGAGGTGAGATTTCAACTTCTTTACTTTCATTTCTTAGTAGTCTTTCAAGCTAATATTCTCGATGAAAATCGCCCGTACAAGTTTCTTAACTTGCAGGGCATTAGGAGTCTGGAGAATTTATCCCGATACCTCGGCGACTCCAAGTATCTATTTTGTTCAAGTGTAGGCACTTTAACAAGCTACCCGTACCTGACAATATCAATTTGATTAATCAATTAGCTATTTTTCAATAATTCTTCTGTTTTTCGTTTTAGGGTTTGTTGAAGTTGTTCATCTTGAACATAAGCGATATACTCCTTTCTTTCTTTTTCATTGAAGTAAAAACCATTGAATTTTGCAGCTTCTTTGCTGATGGCGAGCCAAGTCGGTGCAATTGCTCCATAATCAGGTTTCTTCCACAATTTTTTCACCAAGTTGACAAACTTACTGATAAGCTTTGGAGAATTTCCCAATCCTGTTTGGATGATGCCAGGATGAACAGCATTGATGCTCACTCCTGTTCCTTCAATTTGTCGGGCGAAATCAATGGTAAACAAAATCTCACAAAGTTTTGAATTTGCGTATGTTTTGATGGAATGGAAATCCAATCCTGTAGGAGTTTTTTCTGGGTCAAATGCTCCTTTTACGTAAAGTCCTGCATTGACGTTTATGATTCTGGAAGGGCTGTTTTGCTTCAATAGTGGAAACAATTCTTGAGTGAGTATACAACGAGCCAAGTAATTGACCATAAAACTTTCCTCCAATTGGTCTTCATTGAGCTGTTTTTCGACCTTCCAAACACCTGCATTGTGAATCAATGTGTCTATATTTTTGCATTGAGCTTTGATTTGGTTCGCCAATGCAATGGTACTTTTGATATTGGATAAATCTCCTACAATCAGTGAAATCGATTCATTTTGAGTTTTCTGTTTCAATTCTTCAACCGTCGCTTCCCCAATAGATTGTTTCCTGCAAGTAATCACTACCCGATGTCCTTCGCTCAAAATTTGCTGTGCGATTGCCTTCCCAATTCCCCTGTTGCCTCCCGTAATGAGGACATTCTTTATCGGCATTCTTTCTGCTTCGGGTAGGTACTGATTGAGGAGTTCGATTGCTTTGAAGTTTTTGGAGGCTTTTGCCAAGGAGAGAGGAGTATCTCCATCAAAACCTTCTACGGCACTTGGATTGGCTCCATTTTCCAAAAGTAGTTTTGCAATGGCTGTTTGTCCAAATCGAAGACTCTCAATCAATGGACTTGTCAAGAACTCAGGGTGTTGATAATTTGGGTCAATACCCGTTTGCAGATGGTATTTGACCAATGCAATATCTCCTGTTTCACAAGCATGTACCATTTCTTTCCAGTTTCCTCCTGATGGCATATTTTTGGTGTTTTTGGGTAAAAATTAAGAGTCAAAATTGAAAACACTTCAATCTAAATTTCGTTCAATATTGTTATTTACCCAATTTTTTCACATTCTCCTTCAATTTTTCATCGGGAATAATCACATTGTAGCCTTTCCAAAATGCAGCATCGTATTCTCCCAATTCTTCCTTCAAGGCATCCTTGTTGTCAAAAGTTTCTTCTTTGGTGAAATCAACCACCGTTTTGTTGGGGTAAATTTCGGTGACCAAAAAATCTATATTGGCTTTTAGGATGGAAGTTAAGCCTTTTTTAGGACGCACCAGTTTGAAATCCATCTTATTGTTCACATAGTGCAAATACCATTTGTCTCCAAATTTTTTGTAATCAGCCTTGTAGTGCATTTGGAGAGTTGTGTATTGAATACCCATGACTTTCAAAATCATACGATTGGAAAAACCTGATATTTTGCGGTATTTCAAACCTTTTTCACTCAATCCTGCATCTACAGAGACAATCGCCAAAGATTCGACTTCAATGAAAATTTGCCCCTTAAAGAATGATTTTTTGATGCCGTCTTTTTGGTCAAATTCGATGACATAGACTTCATGACCATTGTAAGTCGTGATGTCGGTCAAGTCAAAATCGTAATTTTTGAAGTTTTTGGTATTAAATGGACCGCCAGGGTTGCGGGCAATATCGGATTTTAAGCCATTGAGTGGACCACCATTGATGGTGAAAGGTGCGATTTCGGGGTCAATCAAACCTTCCCCTTTTCGGGCTTTGACGATGCGTACTTGGTCTTTCTCCGATTTTCGATTGTAGGTGGATTGATAAGGAGATTTGCGAACTTCACTAACGGCTTCTGAAAGAATCACAAAGTTGTCGTTTTCACGCAATTGTTCCCTGTAGAAAGCTTCCATCATGACGGATTGGGTAGAATAATTTTGGGGTATTTTCTCCAATGCTTCCTTTAGAATACCCAATGCGCCATCGGCTCTTACCTCAATGGTAGCCAATGAAATATCAGAGGCAATGAGCATTATCTGCAAAGGTTCATTGAAGTTGATGTCCTTCAATGCCATGCTGTATTTTTCGTACCCCAAGTAAGATACTTGCAGGCTGTCTATTTGTTTGGAGTTTGGAATTTTGAAGAGGAATTTACCTTCAATGTTGGTGACACTACCTATGCTACTGTTTTGCAGTCCGATATGGGCAAATGCAAG
>JBGCDY010000744.1:0-1195 GCA_045105835.1 Chitinophagales bacterium | reverse complement strand
ACTTCAATAATTTTATTGACGCTCCTATCCTCTTGTTCTCCAATCGTCTACAACAACCTCGATGCATTCTACCAAAAAGCAAACGTTGATGCAATGTATGCCACCAAAGATGAGGTCGTAGCGAACCTTGTAGCCATTTCGCCCAACAATCCTTACCTAAAATGGCAGGGAGAGGGAGCAGAACAGCGGGTATTGATGGCGACTTGGACGCAGTATATTGATAGTTATCCTGTTGGTGAAACGGTAGAACTCAAATGGGGTGAAACTTGGGTAACGGCTTGCCCAGAATTGCAGGATTGGTATGTCAAAAATCAAAAACAGGCAAAGGATATGGATTTGAGGGTAGAGCAGTTGTTGGGTTTGCCGCCCAAAAGTGGTAAAACCCATTTTATAGAACTTTGGGTAAAACCTTCGGATATGTTTCGCCCCTCACCTGACAGCGAAATCACCGATGCAACTACAGATTTGAAACTTTCAAAAGAAGTAGATAGCACGCACAAGGAATGGTACAATGGCAATATCGTGTATAGTTATTATCCTTTGGCATATCCCTGGACTCGATTGGGTTATACCTATGATTGGGGAAATAAAAAGAACCATGTGGGTTTGAGTGAGTTTGTAATTCGGAAAGGCGCAACGGTGATTGTCAATTCAGTACAAACAACGGCGGATTATTTGAAAAAATAGTATTAAATTCGTATTTAGGTGAGAATACAGAAAAGAGAAGCGAGATGTGTGACTTGAAACTATTCACCATCAAGCTGTTTTGATTTTTTTGCTTAAAAAACTATCCAGTTACTTACAAATAATAATTCACAATCTATTAAACAACAGATTATGCAAAACAACAACACACCACAAATTCCTGAATTGAAGACTCCAGAAGGCAAACCTTATGACATTCCTGTAGAAGGCTCTTTGGGTTTGTTGGCATTGGGTTATGTAGGATTGATGTCTTGGAGGGCAAAAAAAATTGAGGTTGCACAGCAAATTGCAGCGAATCAGTAAGTAGTAGCATTACCTAAAATCCCATTCATTGTTAAGGCATTTCGCTGTGACTCCAATACGAATTGATCATCTTAAGCAAGTCCAAAAATTCTTGATAATGAACGGGTTTGACCATATATCCTGCTACGCCAAGGTGAAAGCTTTCGTATCGATCTTGCTGTTCTTTTGAAGTGGTAAGAATAATGAT
>JBGCDY010000743.1:0-1506 GCA_045105835.1 Chitinophagales bacterium | reverse complement strand
CAAACGAAAACTCATCCTTTCCAGTACAAGTAGTTCTTTGTCGACCAGACGCATAAACAAAATAGAAACCGTACAGTTTACCGATTTTAGCAAGGCAGAAAATCAAGGCAATTACATCATACTTTCCCACCCACTTTTGATGCAAGGAGAGGTCGATGAAGTAGAGCGTTACCGTGCTTACCGAAGCAGTACCGCAGGTGGAGACTACAATCCAGTGGTGGTCAATGTCGAAGAACTATACGACCAATTTGCTTGGGGTGTCCGAAAACATCCAATGTCCATCCGAAATTTTGTAAATTATGCAGTCGATCAATGGAATGGACAAGCAGAACAATTACTTTTACTCGGCAAATCCATTGAATACCGTGCCATCACTACCGCTTCTACTTTTCAGGATTGTTTGGTTCCCACTTATGGGCATTCTGGCTCGGATATTTTGTTGACTGCTCGCAGCCCTTTCACTTATACCAATCAGTTGGCATTAGGGCGTGTACCTGCACGAAGTCCGACAGAAGTTAAATTTTATTTAGACAAAGTAATTGAATACGAGACACTTCCAGAACCTTGCAGCACAGAAGACCTCCTTTGGCGAAAACATGCGTTACACATTGCAGGAGGGACAAATCTTGCAGAAGCTGCAGATTTCATCGAAACTTTATCGATTTACAAAGATGTTTTTGAAGGCATCAATTACGGTGGAAAAGTCATTCATACCTACAATAAGTTTTCAGATGATGTGATTGAAGAAGCAGATTTGAGCAACTTTATCAATCCTGGTCTGGGAATCATCAACTTTGTAGGACATGGCACAGGCAACAAATTGAATGTAAATATTGAAGCATTGGAACAGGAAAATTATGGGCGTTACCCCTTCATTTTTGCCAGCTCCTGTTTTGCAGGAGACATCCACAATACCAACAACTTAGACATTGGTATGGCACAAGAATTTATATTCGCCCCCAATTTGGGTTCTATTGGTTTTTTGGCAAGTAATGCCGTTGGGTTTCCCGTTTTGTTGGATCAATATGTACAAGGATTGTTCAACAATTTCACCACAACACACTTCAACCAACCCATCGGAATTTCCATTCAAGAAAACATATTGGCACTTAGCCAAGAATATAGTGACCCAAACAGCCCCTTCTTCAATGGGGTGAAATTCAATGCCATCTTTTTCACCCTTGCTGGTGACCCTGCCATCGTTTTGAATCCACTTCCTATTCCTGAATACCGAGTAGATGAAGCCAGCATTTCGTTTGACCCTCCACAAATCACCACTGATTTGGATTCTTTTGCACTCAATATTATTGTCCAAAACATTGGCAAAGCCATTGAAGATTCCATTCAGTTGGTCGTAAATCGTCAGCTTCCCAATTCAGATATTGAAGTCATATTCAATCAAAAAATTCCTTCTCCAAAATACGCAGACACGCTTCAAGTTTTTTTTTATTTTTGTGATCCTTCCATTATTGGAGGAAACAATATTTTTGAAGTATTGATAGACGA
>JBGCDY010000742.1:0-3022 GCA_045105835.1 Chitinophagales bacterium | reverse complement strand
AGCAAAATGGAGAGCATCCACAACTATTTTGCGAAGGTAGAAGCGGAAGATGGAAGCATCACCGAACCCAACAAGGATTTGGATTTGTTGAAGGCAAATCACTTTGTGCTGGGCTACGAAAAACGTTTTTCGCCAAATGTCGTGGCAAAGGTCGAGGCTTATTACCAAGACCTTTACAACTTGCCAGTGGAGAATGATGAAAACAGCCATTATGCGACCATCAATGAAGGAACGGACTTTAGGTATGTGGATTTGGTCAATGAAGAAACGGGCAAAAACTATGGTGTGGAATTGACCTTAGAGCGTTTTTTCAACCAAAACTATTACTACTTAGTCAATGCTTCTTTGTTCAGTTCCAAATACAAGTCATTGGAGGGAATCGAGCGCAATACGCAATACAATGGCAATTATTTGGTGAATGTATTGGCTGGAAAAGAATTTACCCAACTCGGCAAGAAGAAGAACAAGTCACTGACATTGAATGCCAAAGCATTTTTTGGAGGCGGCAAAAGAATCATTCCACTTTTGAGGGATGCCGAAGGAAACATTGCGGTGAATCCTGCAAAAAATGAGTTTTTGGATTATGACAAGGCGTATGAAAGCAAGTTGGACGATGTGCATCAAATCATCCTTTCGGCAAGTTATAAAATCAACCGCCCAAAAGCGACCCACGAAATTTTCATCAATTTGGACAATATTACCAACTCAAAAGGCAGGTTGTCTGAATATTACGATGCCAATGAACCTGATTCGGTGGGCTATGTCACACAGTTTGGCTTTTTTCCGAACTTGATGTATCGGGTGTATTTTTAGGCAGCACAATTTTTATTGAACACAGAGAAACGGAGACACAGATTTTTTATTCTCAAATAAAACTGCAAATCCATTGAAGGTTGATGTTCCTTCAATGGATTTTTGGTTTTGAAGTGAAATCTTCTGGATGAGTGGGTATGTGTTGTTGGCAGAAAATTTTAGTTTTACCTTCAATTTTATTTATCAACTGAAAGTAAAATTAATCGAGAGATGACAAGTAAAATCAAAGAGCCTTGGATTGCATTGGGCTACGATTTGTTCGCAAAAGAAGGGCCAAAGGGCTTGAAAGTAGAGGTGATTGCTCGGAAGGTAGGAAAAAGCAAGTCCTCTTTTTACCATCATTTTGCAGACCTCGAAGTGTTTACAGAATTGCTGTTGGCTCATCACCTTCAAAGAACTAAAATCATGGCGCAAAGGGAAGCTTTGTGTGAAAATGTGGACCCAGAATTGATTCAAGTACTTTTGGATTTCAAGCAAGACCTGTTTTTTAGTCGGCAATTGAGGGTCAATAGAGAGGTGAAAACCTTCAAAGAGTGTTTTGAAAAGGCAAACCAAGAAGTGGGAAGTGTGTTTTTGGAGGTTTGGGCAAAAGACATTGGACTGCAAGGCAAGAATGGTTTGGCAAGTACGGTTTTGGATTTTACAACAGAAAATTTCTACCTACAACTGACCGAAGAAAATCTTAATTACCGTTGGCTATCCAACTATTTCAAAGAAATCAAACAAATGGTTGGAGGGATTAAAAGGTAAGCCTCTCGCTCGAATGTACGGCAACGTCTAAAATAAACAAGGTGATTTGACCAACTTTGCTATTGCCTAAAAAACATAAATATTTAGTAACGGTAAAAAAATAACCTGAACGATTTTTTAGCTAACATACCCCAACCCCTTTCAAAAGGGGAATTAAGGTGTCCATGTTATTTTTTTCTTTTTACTTAGGCTCAAAATAAAATCACAAAAAATGAAAAAATCTCAAACACCACTGTTCGTTGTACTTGGAGCTATTTTTTGGTTTGCTGCCGCCATGACCATTCGATTCTTGGGAGCGACTGTCTTTTCAGCCAACAATCCCTACTTGATAGGCATGTTCGTTTTGGCCTTCCCAATTACCTGCGTTTTCATCATCATCACCATGAAAATCGCCAAAGTCAAATCCTCCGAACTTTTGATACCTGCGGTCATCATGACCTATACCGCTACTTTCTTAGATGGAATCGCCTTGGCTTGGTTTGGAGAACTGTATGGCGAAACGCTTGAAATCAGACTGTATGGTGCGACTTGGATATTGTGGGGAGTAGGAGTGGGCTTGTTGTTGGCTCATTTTTTATCGAAAAAAATAGACCATGAAATTAGCGAGAACTAGCCTGGGAAATGAAAACAAATTGTTCATTGTCAAATAAAAATAATGACATCAATAGAACTACTCCAAATCTTACAACCCATTGTTCATTACAGCCTACATTTCCTTATTCCATGACTTATTGCATGGCTATTTTTTAGGGAAGAATGGAAAAAGGCATGGTGGATAATGATTTTAACGATGTTGGTGGATTTAGACCATTTGGCAGCCGACCCGATTTTTGACCCTTCAAGATGCAGTGTCGGGTTTCATTTTTTGCATTCTTATGCTGCAATTGCAGGCTACTGCGTCATGGCATTTTTTCCCAAATTGAGAATAATCGCAATTGGATTACTCTTTCATATGTTCACTGATTTTCAGGACTGTCTTTGGATGCAGGATTTATAAAAGTTAATTTTGTGTCGAATAGTCAGTGTTTCGTATGGCGAATGACTCACCTAATTAGAGCATTATCCAAATAAATGAGAACTTAATGAGCATTGGACAAGAATTTTTAGGCGAATTGATATTGGAGTCAGAGGTGACGAGAAGATATTTGGAAAGTGTTCCATTCGATAAAAAGGGTTTCAGTCCAGCCGAAAAATCCGAAAAACTGGGGCGTTTATTTACGGATGTTGGACATTCCGCTTCCAGCAGTGTATGGACCTTCGGCAGATGATGAAAATGTGACGATGATTCAGCCGTTTTCTACTTGATTTTAAGAAAGACTTTGTACGCTAGCGTCTAAAAGTTGAAATCCTTTTTGAAGACCTTTGGAGCGGTGATTTTACCAAAACAATACATTCAAATTTCCTTTTGGGACAAAATTATGGGAGCTTTTCGATTACTGTTGGTTGTTTTTTTTCTAAA
>JBGCDY010000741.1:0-2524 GCA_045105835.1 Chitinophagales bacterium | reverse complement strand
AATTACCAGCAGGAAACTACACAGTGACAGTAGGTGACGGACCAGAAGGTACGACATTGACGACAGCAGGTAGCTTCAATGTGAGCTTGGACGAAGGTGAAGTTGATTTGACATCAGACTTCGGATTTGAGCCAGCTTCAGAGTTAGGTTCTATTGCAGGAGTTGTATTTGAAGATACCAACGGAAACGGTGTTCAAGATGCAGGCGAGCCAGGTATTGAAGGTGTGATTGTATTGTTGGAGCCAGCAAATGGACCAAACATCATCGCAACTACAGACGGCAACGGTGTGTACATTTTCACTGACTTACCAGTAGATACTTACACTGTAAGTGTAACGAATCCTCCAGTAGGCATGAACCCAACTACTTCAACAGGTCAAACGGTTGATTTGGGACCAGGTGAAAACGTGACAGACGTAAACTTTGGCTTCCAACCAGAATTGGGCAGCATCGGAGACTTTGTCTTCATGGACTTGAACAGCAATGGTGAGGCGGATGGTTTCGACTTCGGAATCGAAGGAGTAACTGTTACTTTGACCTTATCTGATGGTTCTACTGTGACAACAACTACGGACGAAAGTGGCTTCTACATTTTTGAAGACTTGCCAGCAGGCGGTTATATCGTGACAGTGGGCGATGGTCCAGATGATACCGAATTGACTACTACTGGTAACTACGGTGTAGACTTAGAGAATGGCGAAAACTTTGAAGACGCTGACTTTGGATTTGGCATCGGCGGTGGCGGTGGAGGACAGGAAATCTGTACCCCAGAATACACCCTTTGTGCAGAACCTGTTAGCCCAGTAGAAATTTGTCCTGAGTTCCCATGTTTGGATTCAAGTTGGGAATTGCAGTCAGCAACGACTACTTACAACTGTAGCTTGAGCATCATTGACAATTGCTTGCGATATACTGCATTGCCATTGTTCGTGGGTAGCGATACAATCGAAATCGTTGCATGTGATGCATTCCAATGTGATACGGCTTATGTCTTCATCACAGTGAGTGAAAACTGCGCTCAATCAGTGAACACTGCTCCAATAGCAGAAGACGACTTGACGATTACGGAAGAAGATACAACGGTGAAAATCCCTGTATTGACCAACGATAGTGACCCTGATGGTGACGAGTTTAGCATCACTTCTTTCACACAACCTGAAAACGGTACAGTGGTATTGTCAGAAGGTATCCTAATCTACACACCAAATCCTGATTTTGTAGGAATCGAAACCTTCACGTATCAGATTTGTGATCCAGAAGGATTGTGTGATGTCGCAACAGTAGTGATTGAAGTACGTCCTGGACCATGTAGCAACGAATTGTTCTTCTGTACTGAGCCTTTGATTCCTCTTGAGATTTGCCCTGAGTTCTGCGGACTTCAAGGCAGCGAAGATGTGGTTATCACAAACGCTCACACGACTTACAACTGTAGCTTACAATTAGGCGACGATGGCAAATGCTTACAATACACAGCACTTCCATTGTTTGCAGGTGAAGAAACGGTGACGATTATTGGCTGCAATGGCGACGGAATCTGTGACACTGTAATCGTGAAGATTCAAGTGACAGGTTGTGACGACCTTGGAGACGGTGGAATTGCTGAGATTGGAGAAGATAGCGAAGACAATGGAGACACAACAGTTACCCCTGTAGGTGTTCCAACGATTGATACGGATACTCCAATGGACGACAACGATGGTGGAACTGGTGGAGACGAAGATTCTGGTAGTGGTAAATCTGCTCAACCAAGTGCTGATATGATCGGCTTGGATGAAACGAAACTCATCATTAACAGCTTGATTCCTGTCCCTGCTATTGACTTCATCAACGTGACCTTTACTTCGCAAGATGGCGACGCAACAATTTCTATCTACGACTTGACTGGTAAATTATTGGATCAAATCCCTCACCGTACCGTAAATGGTATGAACATGAAACGTATTGACATCATTCCTTACCCAACAGGTGTGTATGTGATTACTATCGAGGTGAATAATCAAATGATTAGCAGTAAGTTCTTGAAGAAAGGGAACTAATTGAGAATGGAAAATGAATAATTGATAATTGTTTGTTTTCTTGATCATGAAATCGGCAATCTGCGAAAGTGGGTTGCCGATTTTTTTATTTTGAGGTATATGAGAACAGGAATTTGGGAGAGGCGAAGAGGTTTTTCTAAGATTTTTTGTTGAAATAACCCAAAATAACCCAAGTCTCAAAATCTATCGTTTCTTTTGTAGTTTGAAAAAGGGATTACTAAATAGATTTCATGTTATCCATTATTACATACGGTATTATTGAAGGCTTTTTGATTGCAATGGTCGCTTTGGCATTTCAACTGAGTTACAGTGGTTTGAAAATGTTTGATATAGGTGTGGGAGGGCTTTATGTGGTGGCTTCTTATTTGTATATTGGCTTGCATACTATTTTTTTTCCTGAAACCCCTACCGTTTTCAGCATCCTATTTTCTACATTGGGTGCAATTATAGGAATGATTTTCCTCACTTTGGGCATAGAACGTTTTGTG
>JBGCDY010000740.1:0-29098 GCA_045105835.1 Chitinophagales bacterium | reverse complement strand
TTTTCCCAGCGTTTGGAGCGAATAATATCAAAACACTTTTTATCGTCAATTATATCCTGTATTTTTACAAGCATCTTATGAATTTTGATGTAAAAATAACACTTTTTACTCTATCACGGAGAAACACCATATGAGCCTAATTCTTTTATCAGTCCAAGACAATTGAGGAGGCTATTCCACCAACACATTGGCGTTTCTCCCAAAAAGTTTGCCCGAATTGTCCGCAGTCAATATTTTTTGAATGCCTTGAAGTCGAAGTACTCAATGGACTCTTTATACGATGCCTATTTTGACCAAGCCCATTTTATCAAGGAGATAAAAGAAATGACGGGACTTACACCAAGGCAACTGATGGAGAAATTCAAATCGCTTCAATAAATGAAAGATGTCCGTTTTTTACAATTGAGAGAGGCATGGTGGGCTTATCTTTGTGGTATTAGTTTAATCAAAAAAATATCGACAAATGAAATTGAATGCAGGCATTATTACGGACAACTTAGCAGCTACAAAAGATTTTTATGTGAACCAATTGGGATTCGGAGTAACATTTGAAAATGATTGGTATTTGCTCCTTCACACCCCGAATAAAGAATCCGAAATTGCTTTTCTTCTGCCAAACCTTCCCACGCAAATCCCTCTTTTTCAAGCTCCATTTGAAGGCAAAGGCTTGTACTTTACCATTGAAGTGGAAAATGTGGACGAGTTATACGAGAACTTCAAAAGCAAAGGACTCAAGATTGTGGTTGACCTCAAAGATGAAGAGTGGGGTGATAGACATTTTTCGGTCATAGACCCCAATGGGATTGGAGTGGATTTTGTGCGTTACGAAGCTCCTGAAAACGCATCCTAATATGAACAAACAATAACTGGCTCACCAATGAAAAATGAAAACCTCAAAGCACTGTTTTTCAACGAAAAAATACAGTCCGTTTTACAATCTGCTCGTCAATTCTGTGATTTGATTGACGCTGCAAGGGCAGACAAATACGGGCAGGAAGATTTTATAGACTTGCTACATATTCGCTTGGTAGATTTGTACAATTTCAGTTTGCACATTCCTAAAATAGGGGAGTTTGTGAAATATAAGTCAGAGGAAAGGAAAGAAGTCAAAGCTCCTGACCGAGCACTTTATGAAAAGCTAACTCAAATTCTGGGTGCTTATACTGACTATTCTAAATCTTTTGACCCTATTATTATTGAATCGGACGACAACTATTCACAGGGGTGGCTGGTCGATGACATAGCCGATATTTACAAGGATTTGAATGAAGTATTGGAGCTGTTGGATAAAAATACAGATGAAAGTGTGCAAGAGGGGCTTTGGACTTTGAGGTTTGTATTTGGGGCGCATTGGGGAACTCATACAATCAATGCCATACGTTTCTTGCATTTTGTGAGGTATGAAAAATGGTATCGGCATTGTTAAGACTTGCCTGTTTAAGTCTATAGACTTGCTACATGGTTTCGCACGTTCAAGTCAGGAGGCCTGAACGTGCGAAATCAATTACCAATCACTGCACTACGAACCTTCAAAATAATCCTTCTGAAACATCATTTTCACAATCCCTACTGCCACCAAAATAATCAGAAACAAAGCAGGAAATCCCCCCAATACACACAAGAGTCGAATCCCGTCAATTCCTGCGGAGGTTATCATCACCCAAGCAATTGTACCAATCAAAGTGCCCCAAACAATTTTAATCCACAAAGGAGCTTCTGGGTTTTCGGGGCTGATTCCCCTACTGCTGATGGCACTCATGGCTGAAATATTGGAGTCGGCTGCGGTGACATAAGAAATGAAGACAATCAACATCGTAAAAATACTCAACCAATAACCCATTGGCAGGCTACTCAATACTTCATACATCACGTTTTGTTCGCCTTGACTTGTCAATGTTTGGTAGAGCGCGCCTTCGCTCCCAAAGTCCATCGACAATGCCGAGCCACCTAATATTGCCATCCAAAAACAGGTGAAAATTGAAGGAAATAGAAAATTGAAGTGAATGAAATCACGCACAGTATAACCCACCGCCAATCTTCCCAAAAACAAGGCGGCAACAGGTGCCCATGCAAACCAATTGGCGAAGTAAAATATCGTCCAACTGTATTGCCAATCGGCATTGATAGCAGAACCTACATTGGTACTTCGAGGCAGAAAATTATACAGATAATCGCCGAAACCCTCTGCGCCTATCTGCAAAATATAAGCTGTCGGACCAAAAATGAACACCACGATTGCGAGGACAAAAAAGGCTTTGATATTGATATCAGACAGTATTCGGATGCCCTTATTGAGTCCCGAAACGGCAGAAAGAATGAATGCCAAGACAATGACGATTCCAATGAGTCCCAATAAAAAGTCGCTCTTGGCAATGCCCAAATTGGTTTCCATACCGCCCATCATCGCAAAAATGCCTGTTCCCAAAGAAGCTGCCATTCCTGCCGATAAGCCATACAAACAAATGATATCCAAAAGTGTACCGATTGTGCCATGTACTTTGTTCCCAAAAACTGGATAGAGTAAGGAGCTGATACTAAAGGGTTGTTTGAGGTTGTAATAGACCAATGCAAATGCCAATCCTGTGATGGTATAAATGCCATAAGGCGTGAAAGACCAGTGCATAAACATGGTCGACATAGCAAATCGTGCAGCTTCTGAGCTGCCTGCTTCAAAACCCAATCCCGAAGGCGGTGTATGTAGGTGGTAAAGCGGTTCGGCAGTTCCCCAAAATAAAATACCTGTGGCAATTGTGGTACAAAGTGCAATGGCAAACCACCTCCATTTGGTCAGGATGGGCTGTGCGTCTTTACCACCAATTTTGAGGGATGCGAGTGGCGAAAAATAGACGGCTAACAATACGACTAAAAACAAGAAAGTACTCCAAGTGAACAACCATCCAAAATTGTGGAGTATCCATTCGTTTGTGCCATTGGCAAGCGACAAGAAATGTTCGTTGTCTTGAAGGCTGTAAGCAATGGTCAGTAGCAGGAATAGGATTGGAGGAAAAAATACTTTGGATTTTAGTGATAAATTCCTTGAGGTGGAGTCTTGATTGTTCATAGAGGAAAGATAAGAAAAATATCATTTGTTTCGTGCAAAGAAATCCATACCACACAGGTTTTGAGTGCCAATTTGGGAGAACAAGAGGTGTACCGTTCTTCTATTTTGTCAATTAACAACCTTGCTGCAAACCTCATGAAACTGTTTCCAAATCTTTCTAAATCAGGATACACTGCAATTGGAACTGGAGAGTGGGGAGAGAGGGGTGGGGTGAAGTTTGTGAGAGATTGGGGATATGTTATGTATTTTATTTTGGGTGCATTGACGAATATTTTGACAGGAAAGGTTTTGGATAATGGAACTATTGATGGGGATGTGATTATGTCTGGCGATAATATAAGCGATTTTACTAGAGGGTTAGATGAAAACTTTGTAGGTGAAGGGATTTATCAAACCAATATTCCCACTTCGGGTACTTGGGTTGCGGTTAAGAAATGATTTTGCGCTAACAAATCAAACACTTTGGGCAAGATTGTACCCAAAAACAAAACCCTTGTTTCTTCAACTAAGAAAGAAACAAGGGTTTTTAATTGCAGGATTTGAATTTAGATTAAGGATTCGAACTCACCTTCTTCAACAATTCCACCTCATAATAAATCCTCGCTTTACAGCTATAATCTTTGTTTCGAGCGTACATCATCCAACTACTCAAATGACTAAAATCACTTCAAAACCCCCTTCAAATCATTCCCCCCAGAACTTAAACGGATTACCTTTAGGGCAGAAACAAGATTTTCAATCAATTAAAAATACAGAAAATGAATCTATTAGCCTTAATTCCTGAAAATGAAAAAACGATTTCGACTAAGCGAATTCTGAATGAGAAAGGAAATGGAACTGCGACCTTACTTCAATTAAAAAAAGGAGCATTGCTCAAAAAACACCATAGCAAAACCAATGCAGTGTTGATTTTGCTCACTGGGAAAGCTGTCTATGAAGAGGACGAGAGAACCGTTCTGTTGGCAGCGCCAAATGATTGGGTAGAAATCCCCGAAATGGTAGTGCATGAAGTACTTGGAGAGGAAGACTCACTTTTGTTGTTGATTCAGTGAGGAGGCACTTATGGCGAGTAATAATTTTTATTCGTTGCCATAAGTGTTTTTAGGATTCACTTCAAAACCCGATAATTTCGATATTCAAACAAACGTTTCCCCGTTTTCTGCTCCCACCAATACAACAAACGGTCAGTCCATTTGAAGGATTGGTGCTTGGTATTCAAGTCCAAAGACCAGTTCATGCGCTCCACAAAAGGCAAAATTGCTTCGGGATGCGTGCCTTTGAAGTGTTGGAGCGAGTCGATTTTGCTGTAATCAAACTGCTCGGTTTGTTCGATGTTTTGTTGAATCCACTCGTCCGAATGCCACAATTTGTGAAAGCTTTTTTCTTTCGCCTTCATAATGGCAGGATGCTTGACCCAGCCATAGTGATATACATAGGCATCCATCGGTTTGACCCCCAAACTTCGCCCATCTTTCTTAAAACCCTGTGCGTCCTTGTAAGAATAAATTGCCTTGTCATTGCGAATCACCCGCACTTCTCTACGGTACCAACGGCGCGAATCTCCCACATAATCATAAGTGCCATAAAAATGCAAATATTTGAACAACAATCCCTCTACGGCTGGATTGTCCAAATTTTGGCGCATGGCATCTTGAATTGTAGGCAAGTATTTTTCGTGTATAACCTCATCTCCTTGAATGTAAAAAGCCCAATCACTATCCGCTGCTACTGCTGCAAAAGCTTTGTCAGTTTCTGCCGCCAAAACCCGACCGCCTTCTCTCAAACTATCATCCCAAACACTGTGTACAATCTTGATTTTGTCAGAAGGAATGCCTTCAATCAAGGCAAGGGTGTCGTCTTCGGATTTGCCGACGCAAACGACGACTTCATCACAAATCGGCAAAATGGATTGAATGGCTGCTTCAATGGGATAACCATATTGGATGGCATTTCGGACAAAGGTAAAACCGCTTACTTTCATGGGGATTGAATAAAAATTAAAAATGCCTTCAAAACAAAATCTGCACACTTATTTAGATTGTTTCTTTGTGAACTTCACTACAGATTGACGTTCTCGATTTACGACCAATTGGGTGACATCAGGACGTGAATAA
This sequence comes from Chitinophagales bacterium, assembly GCA_045105835.1. Classification (GTDB taxonomy): domain Bacteria; phylum Bacteroidota; class Bacteroidia; order Chitinophagales; family UBA2359; genus JAUHXA01. The sequence goes on along the minus strand of JBGCDY010000740.1, from coordinate 23,923 downwards.
TGCCCCGAAGGGTCGAAGTTTTGCCTTTCTTCAAAAACCCGATTTACATCCAATATTGCAGTAATCAAACCTTCTTTATTTAAAACGGGAGGAACAATCCACTCTCCATCAGGAGCTGCAATACAAGAGCCACCATTCGCCAAAATTGGAGGTGCATTTTGCAGGATTTTATCCAAATGAGACGTGTCGGCAGGGAAATCACCTCTACTCATCAGACCCGAAACGGACAAAACATAAGACCTTGATTCTTTGGCAATAAAACGGGTAATATCGCTGGTGTTTTCCTCCGAACCAGGCCAAACGGCAATATGCACATTTTCGCCCAAAGCATACAAACTCGCCCTCGCCAAAGGCATCCAGTTTTCCCAACAGTTCAAACCGCCCAAAGTAAAGTCCTTCAATGGGTGTACTTGTAGTCCATTGCCATCTCCAGGTGACCAAGTTAGTCTTTCTTCGTAGGTCGGTTGCAGTTTGCGGTGCACAGATTTTATTTCGCCCAAAGAGTTGATATATACCAAGGAACAGTACAAACTGTGTCCGCCTCGATTGAAGGCTCGTTCGATGATTCCCAAATAAATCGCAATTTTATGGGTTTTTGCAGTGGCACATAAATCCTCCAAATCACCTGCTTCAATTTGTACCGCATTGCGGATATAATGGGCATGAATTTCTTTTTGAACCTTAGAATTGAAGTTCGCACCATTGGTGAGAGGAATCCAAAAGGGGTAACCTGGCAGCAGCCCTTCTCCAAAAACCACCAATTCGCATTCTTTTGCAGCAGCCTCCAAAACAAAGGTCTTGATTTTGGTAAGCGTAGCTTCTTTGTTGAGCCAAACGGGAGCAATTTGTGCCAATGCTACTTTGAGTAAATGGGGTTTGTTCATTTGAGTTTTTACTTAGTAGTCTTTCAAGATAAAAATGTCGGGTTTTCAATGTAGCCGCCAATTTTAATTGGCTGGTTGTCAGAATCTACCAAATAAATTTGGTGCTTACACTATTCGACAAAACCAACTTGAACAACTACTTAGTATAGGATAGTCTGTTTGAGTGTAAACACTCAGACAACATCAAATATGGAGTTTCCTGACTGAGTATATTGTGCAAGCCTGAATATTAGTCGCTCATGAAATTTAATATAATTATTCCACAGACTTTTATTTGAGTTTGCATTTGAATTTTGAATTTGAGTTTTGAATTTGAGTTTCCCCCTATTGTTTTGCTCTGATTCCTTCTTCTTCACCAAAATAACGAACATCTACACTAAAATCTTTTGGATTTTTTGGACCAATCGTATTGTAAAACTCCATGATTTCACGCATATCCTTTGCGATATCACCGCTTGGGTGAATCACTTTTCCAACACCTGCAATTTTTCGTTTGAAGTCCACATAGCCCAAAGCGATAGGCACATTGGCATTCGTCGCAACGTGGTAAAATCCTGTTTTCCAATTGGTTCGTTTGCTTCGAGTGCCTTCAGGAGTTACCAAGACGACCAATGGTTCTCCGTTTCGGTCTTTGAAAAGGTTGGTCATGGCATCTACCATACTGATTCGTTTTTCACCTTTGTTCTTAGGCTTTCTATCTACCCAAATCGCCCCCATGGAATTGAGAATCCAACCAAGTGGAAAAAAATTGAGTTCTTTTTTGACCGTATAACGCACAGCGATATTCAGCATGTCAAAAGCGGCAATGGTATATGGAAAATCCCAATTGCTGGTGTGGGGAGCTGCTAACATCACCGAATTGTGTGCTCCTTCTGGAATGTTTCGGTCTAATTTCCAGCCAGATAGTCTAAATAAAAATCGAAAGAACCAAAGAATCATGTTTGTATTTGTAATGATGAAAGAAGACGCAAAGATAAGATAATAGAATGGCTGTGATTAGCAGGTCGAATTGTTTTTGTTTTTTTCAAGGACTTTAATTAAACGCCAATTGAAGTTCACAGTCAAAACTACCAAACAGCGGCAATACAAAACAAGTTTTGCAGCGAAAAATAGAATCAGAAAGTTCACATAAAAGAAAGCACACCTTTCTGGTTTTCAACAACAATAAAAAAGAGTGAGTGGTTGCATATTTATTTAGGCATTTTTCCGAGAGGGGAGATGCCTTCTTTTTTTTGGGCTAAGATGGAACTTATCGGCACAAAAAATTTGTTCTGTCCCCAAAATCGCTTATTATTGCAGCATAAAATAAAAAAAATCAATGATACAAAATACAAATAATACTTCTTGGTGGCGCATACAGAACTAAAAAACTGTGTGAACCAGCATCTTATGTATTTTTTGATGTCAAACCGAAAGGCTCGTTGTTCCCACAACGAGCCTTTTTTTGTTTGGAAAGAGGAGGAAAACTTCAAAAGAATAGAAAACAACCAAAATTTTAAATAAAAACAAACGCTATGTCGACCAACGAACAAGCAACAGCAAAGACTCCTTCAAAGGAGGGAAGTGAATCCAAAAAACGAATTTTATCTTGTATTCAGCCTACGGGTGACATACACTTGGGGAATTATTTTGGGGCAGTCCAAAACTGGATTAAGCTTCAAGAAACGTATGAATGTTTCTATGGAGTAGTGGATTACCACGCCATGACGATGCCCTACAAAGCCAAGGATTTACACGATCGAACACTCAATCTGTCGATAGATTTGATTGCCTGTGGGGTAGATGTGAAAAATTTATTTATTCAATCCTTGATTCCTGAACATTCCGAATTGAGTTGGATTTTGAGCAATTTTACCTCTTATGGTGAGCTGAGCCGAATGACACAGTTCAAAGACAAATCCCAACAATTGGGTGACACAGACAAGGATGCTTTTGTATCAGCAGGTTTGTTTACCTATCCTGTTTTGCAGGCAGCGGACATCTTGATTTACAAAGCACAATTGGTACCTGTAGGCAAAGACCAAGAGCAGCATTTGGAGTTGTCTCGAAACATTGCGATTCGCTTCAATAAACGCCTCAAGACACGCTACTTTTATCCACCAAAACCTTTATTTACGGAGATTCCAAAACTTCTTTCTTTGGCAGACCCTACCAAGAAAATGAGTAAAAGTCTTGGTGAGAAGCACTACATCGCCATGCTCGAACCCGAAAAATCTATCCGCAAGAAGATTCGTTCGGCGGTGACGGATACGGGCGATGGAACGGGTGATGAAATGAGTGCGGGTGTTAAAAACCTCTTTGAATTGATGAAGGCTTCGGGTGCAGTAGATGCGCATGACCACTATCTCGAACTCTACAACAGTGGAAACCGAAGATATGGCGACCTCAAAAATGCGGTAGCTGATGCGGTGGTGAATCTCACCAATGATGTCAAAAACCGAAAGGCCATTTTGGAGGCAAATCGTGGAAAAGTGATTGAAGAAATCTATGCTTCTTCTGCCAATGTCCGCAAAACGGCGCAGCAGACTTTGACTGAGGTGAGAGAAATTGCAGGATTGCCAAAACTTCGATATTAGATAATTACTGAGTAAATTGATAGGGGCTGATTTGCAAATAACCATTAATTAGAATGTCGAATTATTTCTGTTCGATGTGTCATCTAATAGAAATAATTTAGTGGTGAGAAGGGTATTGCCCTGACCCTATTTGTAGAAAATTCCTTAATATATGAGTCATAGGAGCGTAGCTTCGACACCATTAAATGACTGGTTATGTATGGTGTCGAGGCTACGCCCCTAAGTTAAAGATTTATTCAGATTGTTTCTACAAATAGAGCCGCAGTGATGCTGCTGAAATATTAACTAAAAATATGTCAAACACAAAACTCTTCAAAGCCAAAACCACCTCCATTAAAATGCTTGCAGATACGGTCACGCCTGTGAGTATTTACCTCCGATTGCGAGACCGATATGCCAATAGTTTGTTGTTGGAAAGTACGGACTACCATAGTAAGGAAAACAGTTTTTCGTACATCTGTTGTCAGCCGATAGCACGTTTTGAAGTAAGCGAAGGGCAAGTGAGTCAATCATTTTCAGATGGAAGCGATCAAAAAACGGATGCCAACCGTGAGACTTTGGTGGGCTTGTTGGATGGTTTTGTGAACAGCTTTGAGCATGTGGAGAGTCGGTACGATTTTATTGACAATGGCATTTTTGGTTATTGTAATTACGATGCGGTGCGGTATTTTGAAGATGTGGAAATTGGTAGTTTTGAAGACGATAGTCGTAGCATTCCAGACATATTGTATCAAGTGTATCAAGTCGTTATTGCCATCAATCACTTCAAAAACGAACTCTATATTTTTGAGCATCAATACGATGAGGATACACCTTCTGAACTGCCAACTGTCAAATCCATCATCAAAAACCAAAACATTCCTTACTTTGGCTTCAATACCCACGAAATGGAAGGCGTGAATTTGACCGATGATGAGTTTTTGGAGATTGTGCAGAAAGGAAAAGACCACTGCCAGAGAGGTGATGTGTTCCAAATAGTTTTGTCTCGCCGATTTTCACAAGGATTTCGGGGCGATGAATTCAATGTCTATCGGGCTTTGCGGTCCATCAATCCTTCGCCTTACCTGTTTTATTTTGACTATGGGAGTTTCAAAATTTTTGGTTCGTCGCCAGAAGCGCAGTTGGTGATTCACAACGATATGGCAGAGATTCACCCGATTGCAGGAACCTTCAAACGAACAGGGGACGATGCGGCAGATGCAGAGGCTGCTTTGCGATTGTTGGAAGACCCAAAGGAAAATGCGGAGCATGTGATGTTGGTGGATTTGGCTCGCAATGATTTGAGTAGAAACGGGGATGAAGTCACAGTTGAAACCTACAAAGAGGTACAATATTTCTCCCACGTAATTCACTTGGTTTCTAAGGTCACTGCAAAAATTCATCCCGACACGACTTCGCTTCAACTGGTAGCTGATACTTTTCCTGCAGGTACGCTTTCGGGTGCGCCCAAACACAAAGCAATGGAATTGATTAATCGCTATGAAGGAAATAACCGAGGTTATTATGGTGGTTGCATTGGTTTTATGGGCTTCAATGGCAGCTTCAATCAGGCGATTATGATTCGGTCCTTTTTGAGTAAAAACAACCATTTGTACTACCAAGCAGGAGCTGGAATTGTGACAAAATCTGTACCCCAATTGGAGTTGGAGGAGGTGAACAATAAGTTGGGAGCTTTGCGGAAGGCGATAGAAATGGCGGAGGAGATTTAGGGAAGCGCAAGTTCAAAATATTGAAATCGTTCGAACTGTGTCTTTGATATAATTCTGTAACGGCGATTTCAATCGCTGACATGCTCTATAAGATTGATTTGCTTTGAAGAATCGACACAATATTCCTTACACACTCTACCTTCGGCGGTTAAAACCCGCCGTTACCGAAAAAAATTATAAAGAAACACCTCGAAATCGTTTGAAGATAATTGAAGCAATTTAAAATCAAAATAACATGAAAATCTTAGTATTAGACAATTACGACTCATTTGTGTACAACCTCGTTCACATCATCCGAGCCTTGGGGCATGGCGACGAAATGGACATTTTTCGCAATGATAAAATCGCATTGAAGGACGTGGCAAAATACGACAAAATTCTCTTGTCACCAGGCCCAGGGATTCCCGAAGAAGCGGGGATTATGATGGATTTGATTCGTGAATATGCACCGACTAAAAGCATTATGGGCGTGTGTTTGGGGCATCAAGCGATTGGCGAAGTGTTTGGTGCAAAGTTGGTGAATATGGATGAGGTTTTGCACGGTATTGCGACTCCCAATATTGTGAAAGATAAGGAGGAATTGTTGTTTGAGGGTGTGGAAGACCATTTTACCGTAGCCCGTTACCACTCTTGGCTGATTGATGCCGATACGATTACGGACGAATTGAAGGTGACGGCAGTAGATGATGAAAACAGAATCATGGGGGTGCGACATAAAGAATACGATGTGAGGGGATTGCAGTTTCATCCTGAATCTGTTTTGACTGAACATGGCATTAAAATCATGGAGAATTGGTTGAATAATTGAAGAGTTAGAAGCATCTAAAAAAAATGCGAGCCAACTATTGCAGATGACTCGCACTAAATAATTTACTTCGAATGCGGGGTAAACAATTAGGAAGCAAATTAAAAGTTATTAAATTATTGAATCGTTTAAAATTACTATGGCTCTAAATTAAGCGTTTTTGCATTTGTGCTTTGAATTTGAGCTTTACTTATTGTTTTGTCCAGCCAGCAGTCCAATCTTCTGTGCTTCTCACTGCACCGATGAAAGAAGCAGGTGAAAACCAAACTCCCAAAGTGCCTGGGTCTTTAGCATTTTCGCCAATTGTACCCACATAGCCATTCAAACCACCCATACCAGCCAAAGTAGTATTGGTGGCATCGTTTTCGAATACATCACAATCCTTCCATGCGGTGTCATTGCCAGCCGAAACAGAATTCGCTACCACCAATTCACCATTGTTCATGTTGTCAGTCGTTACGGTACTTGCATCATCGTCATCGGAGTTAGATACACGAATCCCGTTTCCAGGAAAACCCGTTACGATAGCATTGTAGATTTTTCCTTTTGTACCTTCACGCAAACGCATACCTGTGTTTGAACCATCACCATCGTCAAAACCTACAAGGGTGATATTTGACAATGTTGGGTTGGAGTAAGGAGAGGCGGTGTTGTCATCACCATTGTTGTCGGCTTCCAAGCCTCTATCCCCTGCCACACCAAATTGGTGGGCTACCCAAAACTGACCGTTTCCACTCCATCCAAATGTCCAGTCAAAAGAATCGTCTTCGTTTCCAGAAGAAACAGCGTATTTTACATTCACAGTACCTCCAAAAAACTCAATTCCATCATCCGAACCTGAAAAAGCTTGTATGTACTCAACGGTTGTCCCATTACCTACTCCATTGAAGGAAAATCCATTCAGCTCATTGTCTGTACCCAAAATTTTACCTGCATACTCTACACGTACATATCGGATGACACCAGAATTATCTGCATCATTGCAGTTAGAACCATCACAACCATACGTTCCTGTTCCACCTTCACCAACGCCTTCGCCGATATTAGTGGTCGCATAGCCATTTATAATGACTCCACCCCAGTCACCAGGACCTGCAATGCCATCTAAGCTTTTGATAGAAGTCAAGACAATAGGCGCAGTACTTGTGCCCTCTGCCATGATTTTACCACCTCTCTGGACAGCCAAAAAAGCAGTAGCTCCATCATCTGCTGCATAAATAGTCGTTCCTGCTTCAATGCTCAAAGTCGCACCTGCATCTACAAAAATACCACCCGAAATCAACCAAGACTTGTCTGCTGTCATGGTGTAGTTTCCAGTCAAAGAACCCGTTACTTTATTGAAGGCTGTTCCTCCAATGGTTTCTTCTTCAATGGTCAAACCATTGTCTACCGTCACATCAAAACTGCAAGTAGCCACTTCACCCGTTGTGTCGTCCGTAACGGTATAAGTCACAGTTGTTGTACCGTTTGCGTAAGTTCCACTTGCATCACTGATGTTGGTCACATCGTTTGTCAAAGTGAAATTACCTACTGCACCCGAAACGTTAGGAATCGCAATACTTACATCATTTGTTCCACTTGTCACATCACCTGGACAAGTAACGATAATCGTAGTTGTGGGAGTGTCATCGTCTTTTTCGCAGGAAGAGAACCCTACTGCTAAGAAAGTAAGAAATAGGAATGCACTTGCCCATTTGGTTACAAAGGTTTTGTTTGTAAACATTTTAAATTAGAATTTAAGTTTTTGAAGGAAATATACTGTTAATGATTTGATATTGATTTATTTGCAGTCTTTCTTGAATGCCCACAAAATTAGAAAATCAATGTTAATAGACTATAAAGCCTGTGTTATATTACAGGGCTTAGAAAGGAATGTAAACGTTAATGTTTGGTGCTTTATAGTAAAAAGGTGACATCTTTTTGGAAACGGAAAATGCCACCTCTTTCTTTATAGAACTTGGCTTAGTTGCCAAAGTTGTAGGACAATTTAAGTCCTGCAGAGATGCCTCGTTTGTAGTTGTCCAACTCGATTGTACCTGCGTCCGTATCTTGCTCCAATCGGGTACTTGGGTTCAATAAGTTTTTCAAACTAAGGTCGATGCCGATTTTATTGTTGATTTCGTTTTTGATGACCAAATCCAATCTATGAACAGGCAACTCATAAATGTCACCCAAACCACCATCTGCATTTGGAGCTTTTACTCCAACAGAATGAATGCGTTTTCCGAATACATTGTAAACCAAACTTGCATTGGTGTTCCAGTTTTCGGTGCGTTTTTGGTAAGCCAAATCAAAGTTGATAAGGTAGGGTGATGCGCCTTGCAATGCACGGTCAGGGTTGGTAACCACCACACTCACTTCCCCTTGTGGAAGCAACAATTTGTTGGCTTCGTCAATGCTGATTTGAGAGTACAAATAAGTCGCATTCAAACCTGCTGTCCAAGTATTCTTGAAATCTTCACTGCTCAAAAAGTTCAACTTCTTACTCAATTCCAATTCGATACCACCTAAAGTGGCACTTTCGATGTTGGTGAAAGACTGCAAACGACCACTTGATGCTGCAATGTTCAATCGTTCGATAGGGTCTTGAAGATATTTACCAAAAGCCGAAACCGAAATCAACTCTCCACGAGTAGGATACATTTCATATCGCAAGTCAAAATTGTAGTTTTTGCCGTTCTGCAATAAAGGATTCCCAATCGTGCGCTCTCCTGCAAAAAACTCTACGTACTCAAAAGGTGCCAACTCCTTGAAGCCTGGACGTGAAATCGTTTGGCTGGCAGTAAGCCACCAAACTTGTTTTTCGTTGGGGGTAAATTTGAAGCTCAAAGAAGGGAGTAAGTAAGCTTCGTTTAAAGTTGGTTTTTCGGTGATGCTGGGTTGTTGTTGATTTTTGAACTCAATGCTTTGTTCTGCACTTTCATAACGCACCCCTGCCAAGACCTTCAAACGGTTTGGAATCAAATCGTAATCTCCCAAAAAGTAAGCCGCCCAAACATCCAATTTGGATTTGTTCTCGGAGGCAGGATCGTCTCTTTCATCCAAGTAAAAAGCGTTGTCGCTGTGATTGGTTTCGCTGATGTAGTCATCAATCAAATCTACATCCAAACCACCTTGGTCGAAGTTTTTGAGGTTGTAATTGAATTGACGGTAATCAAAATCTCTTTCTTTTGATTTGAGGTTTCCGCCCAATGTCACTTGAAATTTGGCTTTGTCGCCTCCTTCGTATCGAATCACATCATATACCGCTTCCACTTTACTCGCCATTTCGGTTTCTTCCAAGTCACTGTAGAATCGGTGGTTTTCGTTTACGTCAATATCATTGAAGAGCAATCCTTTATCGGCTGTATTCAAAAATACAAACTGTCTTCTATCTGGTTCTTCTGCTGTTGCTACATTGTAGGTTTGTGACCAATTCAATTTCAGTCTGTTGCCCTTCAATAAATCATGCGTACCTCCGATTTGCCCTGTCATCAGTGTGTTTTGATTGTAGGTATATCGACGGCTAAACAATGGGCTAGAATAATCGAAATGTTCACCAAAGGCATCTCTTGAATTGTCCGAAGAGCTGTTTACCAAAATCCCGTTCAAGCTGATTTTGTTGCGGTCGTCAAACTTGTAAGTCATGCTCGCCAAAGCAGAAGTATTGGTCGAAAAATTGTAGTTGATATAATCGTAGTCAATCCGAACGGCTCCTTGGCGGTTGACCAATCGGTATGTTCCTTCTTTGATACTGTAATCATTGTCATAGGCTACAGAGAGCAATACGCCCAAGCCTGAATTTTCGCCAGTAGAGTAGAAATTACCAAACAAGACATCAAAACTATTGCTCAAAGGGGCTTTTTTGCGGACTACATTATTGCTGTTGTCAAAAGCCAAACCATCTCTACGGCTGTCAAAAGAAGCAATTTCACCAATTGCAGCATCGTATTGTCTTCCATTGCTGCTCAAGCCTAAGTAATCACCGCTAATGCTTGGCGCACTCAGAAAATTTTTGCCTGTAGTAACGGTATTGAAGCTGGTGCCAATACCCACTTTCAAGGTTTTTTTACTGGGATATTCTTTGGTTTTGATGGCAACTGTACCGCCAGATACATCTCCATAATATTGTGGAGAATAGGATTTGAAGATGGATAGATTTTCGACAATATCGGTAGGGAAAATATCTAAAGGAATTACTTTTTTGTCAGGGTCGGGAGACGCAATCGGCATTCCATTCATTAGCGCATTGTTGTAGCGGTCGCCCATGCCACGCACCAAAAAGTATTTATTACCGACTACCGAAATACCTGCTACTTTCTTCAATCCTTCCACTACGTTTGACACCCCTTTTTTGCTCATTTCCTTTGCGCCAATATTTTGGGTCAAGGCTGTGGCATTTTTTCGGTCAATCAAATTCATCGCTTTGCTTTCTCGATTCGCTTTTTCTTTGACGGTCACCGTTTCGATTTGAATATCGCCTTGTGATAAGGTGTGATTCAGCGTGAGGGTTTGTCCTTCAGAAACGCTTACGCTCACGGTATCAGGATTGAAGCCTACAAAACTAAAAACAAGTTCGTGGTTTCCTGCATCTACTTCGATGGTATAAACTCCATCAAAATCAGTGGTGCTTCCTATTGTAGTTCCTGCAATGGCTACGGTTGCAAATGGAACGGGTTCTTCGCCGCCAGCTATTTTTTCAGTCACTTTTCCTGTGATGTTTGCTTTTTGGGCAAAGCAAGGGATACTGATTAATGACACAGCTAAAACGATGCATAGTCTTTTCAAAAAAAATAGACCTTCGTGGTTTTTCATCAATAAACTTTTGAAAATAAAATCTTTACAGAAAAATAATGTACTGGTATTCATGATTTTGTGCATGAATTCAATCAGTACCTTTCGTATGCAAAGTAATTCAAAAGCTGTGATTTGAAAATGAAGGCTGGATTAAGTTATTGTAAAGTAATGGGAGGTTTAAGGTTAAGTGAGTGGTTAAAAAAAATGCCCTTTTTCATTTTGAAAAAGGGCATTTTGGGGAAATATTGATGGTGTTCTAAATGAAGAAAAACTTCAATGAGGAGGCTGTTTTACTCTTCCGTTGGATGCGGTTGTGCAATACTGTTCACTAGGGTTTTCCACAAAAGCCCCTTTACGTCAATCCCTTTTTGTCGTCCAATGACCAATTCTAAAGGCACCAATACATACTGATCCAACCATTTAGAAGGCATACAGTCTGTAAATCCTGCCAAAGCTGCATCGACAGCCATAGAACCCAATAGCTCGCAATGAATTTGGTCAAATGCATCAGGCGGAACAGAGCGAATATTGTGGCGAGGTTCATTGGTGAAAACACTGATTTTTTCGCTTTCAGAATTTTTAATTCTGTTTTTGATTTCTTCCTTAAACAAGCTGATGAAATTCCCCTCATCGTGGCTCACCTTCTTGCCTGCAATCTCAAATCCTTTGCTCTCCAATACTTTTGCCACCCCTTCTGCTACAACCACCAAAGCATGGTCTTCAGGCGAACGGTCGGTGACTTTGAAGCGTAAATCTTCAATTAAATCATCCCAATATCTCTGTAAAACTTCCCCGTTTAGAGGAGCAAAAACTTCGGGAATCAAGGCTGTATTGACTTGTCCATTTGCCAAAGAGGCAAAGGCTGCCACAAAACCTGATTCTGCGCCAAAAAACTGAATGATGCCAATTCGGCGAGTAGATTTGGCTTCTGTGTGTAGGTCTTCAATAATGTGACTTGCTTTTCCGACTGCCGTATTGAAACCGAAAGAAGGGTTTGCCCACAATACATCATTGTCCATCGTTTTGGGAACACCAATCACACTGATTTTCTTATTGAATTGAGCAATCTCATGTGCTACATGCTGAGAGCCATCTCCTCCAATGACATACAAAATGCGGATTCGGTTGCTCTCCAAATTGTCACTGATTTTTTGGATCATGTCCTCCAACCCCTCTTTGTGTTTGTAGCGCATATTTCCGAGTCGAGAGCCTCCATCATTGAGCCATTCTCCAGTGATGTCATCATTCAGGACGACCTTGTGTCCAGGGATGTTCAACAAGCCCTTGAAGCCATTTCGAATTCCCCATATATTGCCCTGCATACTCATGCCATACGTTTTGCAGTGACGTTTCACAATCGCATGAACTACTGCATTGATGCCAGGAGCCAAACCACCTGTGGTCACAATGGCCACGTTGATTTCGGAAGGAGAGTGGTAGAGTTTTGCACGAGGACCTGCCTCCAAAAAAACAGGCATTGGTAAATCTGCTTCTTGAAACAGTTGAAGCGTTTGGTAATCTGCTGTTGCCAGTATTTTAGAATCATCTTTCCTATAAAAACCAATGGCTTTTTGCCTTCTAGGGTTGGGATAATAATCTGCTTCATCTATTTGCTCCAAGCGTTGCACCATTGAAGGAAAGGCAATCTTATTTTCAGCATATTCCACCAATATCTGCTTCTCTATTACCAATGGTTTGCCGTTTATGTGTAATTCGTCTCTGTCGATACTCATGGTTGAAAAATTAAAATGATTTTATAATTGACATTTTGCACTGGTTTGCAGTCTAAGAATGCTACAGAAATAGCTTTCTATTTTTTGACTCAACCTATCCCAACTTCTTCCAAAAAGGAAATAAAGGTTGTAATTTATTTTACATTCCTTATTAGTTTTCATTTGAAGCCTTTGGCTAAGACTCCAATTTATGTTTGTTGAACAAAAATAAGAAACAAAAACCAATCAATTGTCTATCGAGAGCTAAAATGGATAAACTAATGAATAGTAAAAGTGGACTTGGATTTTTATTCTGATTTTGATTTTCCTTCATTCCTTTCCCTATTTTTGTGCAGCAACAAAAGGATGCTTTTACCTATGAGGGAAATCGAAAAAATAGTAGAGGCTTATCAGCGTATTGATTGGCAAACCGAGAAAGTCGCATTGGGAACAGTCGTCAAGGTAGAAGGTTCTGCCTATCGGCGAATTGGCGCACGAATGTTTGTGAGCAACAATGGTCAATGGGTAGGCGGAATCAGTGGAGGTTGTTTGGAGGGAGATGCACTCAAAAGGGCGCAAATGGCGATTATGAAAAATGAAAGTTCGATTGTGGTCTATGACACAACGGAAGATGACCCCCACCAAATCGGCGTTGGTTTGGGCTGCAATGGACGTATTGAAGTGTTGTTCACTCCAATTGATCACACGAATGTCAACAATCAAATTGCGTTTTTGAAGACGATTACAAACAAAAGAACTCCTTCTATTCTATTGCAGATTCTGAATATTGAAGGGAAAGAAAAAAGCAAGCAGGGGAATTTTTATACCTCGGACAATTTGCTTCAATTGGCAGAAGAAACAAACCTTTCTTTGACCGAAATTGAAGCAAAGGTAAATCTCGTTCTGCAAAGAAGGAAGTCCAAAGTATTTACTTTTGTCAATAAAGATGGAAATAAACTTGAAATTCTTTTTGAACTCATACGCCCAAAAATCAGGTTGGTTTGCATTGGAGACAATTACGATGTGAATGCATTTATGGGTATTGCGACCGAGTTGGGTTGGGAAGTGCATGTGGCAGGGAAGGCACGTAAATTGAGTAAAACGGTGTATGCCCATGCCCAAAAAATCTATTCTATTGCCGAAGCAGAACACATTGAAGTGGATGATTACACCGCCATTATTTTGATGTCACACGACTACAAAACGGATTTGACTTTACTCAAAAAATACCTCTTTTTGGATGTGCCTTATATTGGTTTGTTGGGCCCTAAGAAGCGTATGTTTAAGATGCAAGATGAACTAAACGAGAATGGGGGTGAAGTGAATTTAGAAACGGTATCTAATTTGTATGCGCCCGTTGGTTTGGATATTGGAGCAGAAAGCCCCGAAGAAATTGCCCTATCCATTGCAGCCGAAATCGTGGCTGTTTTTAGGCAGAGAAATGGGACTTATTTGAGAAATCGAAAAGGGGCTATTCACGAAAGAATGGATTGATTCTTAATCACTAAATTCTTGAATTCAAGCAGATAAAAAATCTTTTTCTATCATTTTAACCCGTTCAATCTGCGTTTCATAGTGTTAATTTAAAGCCTTAAAAATCGGGCTAATCTTCGTCTTCCAAGGTGAAAATCTCATTGACCGTTTTGTCAAAAATTCTGGAGAGTTTTAGGGCAAGAATGGTAGAAGGTACATACCGATTCTTCTCAATCGAATTGATGGTTTGCCGAGAAACGCCCATTTTTTTTGCCAATTCCTCTTGGGTTAGATTTAGAATAGCCCGCTCAATTTTTAACCGATTTTTCATCCGTGCAATTTTTTCAAAAATTCAAAGTATAAAACCTGAATGGTTAGTAGCAGCCACAATATCATAAAATCTCCCGTATCTTTTAATACTGCTTCCTTGTTTTGAACGACAACATCTACCAAAAAATCCATGAACGGCAAGACCAAGGCATACATCACTCCTGCAATGAAAGCGAAGGTATAAGACTGCATTCTTAACTGACCAATTCGTTCATCTTCAATTTTTTCTTTCGCAATAGATACCAACAATAGACCAACCAACATTCCATGCTTCGCCATAAACTTAAATTCTGGCATATTGAAGGCGAATTTGTTGAGGAACAAAGCTGCAAATGAAGCCAATGTCAAACCAATTCCTATGGTTTTGAAGTGATTGGGAAGCTGGTATTTTGTCAAATCCTTCATTTTTTTCCTTTCACAATCCCTTAATGTTTTTGCTGTCATAATCTTTTTGTTAAAAAGTGAGGCAATTTTTTGTAAACTCATTTTGTCTATTTGACAAATTTGGTTTCCATAATGACAAATATACTTTACATTTTGAAATTTTCCAAATTTATTTTGAAGCCCTTTGATTACTTGAGTAAGGAGACTTCGGAAGTTTGATACTGCAAATCGTCAATTCTTAGCAAAGCCATATTGGTTTTTTGACATTTAGAAGGGCATAGCCCTAACTCTATTTGTAGAAAAACACCTTGGATTATGAGTCATAGGAGCGTAGCTTCGGCACGGTTAAATGACTGGTCTTCTATGGTGTCGAGGCTATGCCCCTTATGAAAATCCTATTTGGAATGAGTTCTACAAATAGTGCCGCAGCTATGCTGCTGAAATATTAAATTATTTGCGTTACAGTGTACTGAGAGATAAACTTCCAAAATCTTTTTGCAGATTTTTTGGGTTTGTGAAAAAATCAAATACTTCAAATCGTAACCGCATCAGTATTAGAAAAATGCAGCTCGGTTTGAAGGCCAATAAATTGTTGCAAGCTAAGTTTCGCACTGCTGCAAAAACATCATTTTAATTAAAAAAAAATCTGTTCATAGGGGAAATAGGCTTTACTGCTGTCTTAGTTTTGAAAGCAATTTAAAACCCTATTTTAATCCTTCAAAAATGAATAAGATGAGAAAAGTAAATCGATTCTTCAGACATGTATTCTTTTTCGCTACAATATTCATAGCGTTCACTGCCTGCAACAAAGAGAGGTTTGAGCTGAATGAGAATGGAGATTTTGCCGAACAATTTGACGATTTTTCTGCGGAATATGAAGGTGACGAAGGCTCACTGACTTTGTATCAAATCAATGGCGATAACATCACCAAAACCAAGGATTTTAAGGTGAAGAAAAAGTACCGCTCTTTTCAGGAGGATGTAGCCACGCATCAGGCAATTTGGGACTATTTCACAGAATTGATTCCTGCAAGTGCAAGAATGGAAATCGTGGAATTTGAAATATTTCATGGTGGAGGTGATTTGTTGGGTTATGTTGCTCCTGTGAATGATGGTGACTTGAGTAAATGGAGAATGGGCTTGGCGATTGATGCAGTAGAGGGAGATTTGAGTAACATCAATTTGAATACGGATTTTACTTATACCATGATTCATGAATTGGGACACGTTTTGACCTTGGACCACACCCAAATCAATGTGTCTATCAGCGGTGGTTCTTGTGGTGCGTTCCATATAGACGAAGGTTGTTCGAGGTCTGGTTCTTATATCAACGAGCTTTACAACATCGGTTGGGCAGACATTATGCCCGAGTTCAACTCTCTGAAAAATGAGAACGACAACTATGATTTCTACTTGGATTATGAAGACCGTTTCGTGACCGAATATGCAGCTTCAAATCCTGCGGAAGACATTGCGGAGGTGTTTACTGTGTTCGTTACTTCAAATCAAGCTCCAAGAGGAAACAGTATTGCTGACCAAAAAGTGAAGGCAATGTATGGACACCCAGAATTGGTGAAATTGCGAGATGAAATCAGACAAAGCAGCACGGTTCGTGCCATGAAAGCAGGGTCTTGGAAACGTCCAAACTGTAAGCACAAACACGAACACAAGCATACAGTTGAAGCGGTGTATTAAACTGATAGTAAAGCAGAAACCCTAAACCAAAAACGCATCAACAGCTTTTAATAAAGGCTTTGATGCGTTTTTTATATAAGATAGCAGTTTGTTTTTCGTAGGTTAAATTACCCCTCTTAGTAACGGTAAAAAAATAACCTGAACAATTTTTTAGCTAACATACCCCACCCCCTTTCAAAAGGGGAATTAAGGTGTTCAAGTTATTTTTTTCTTATTACTTAAGTGAGAAAACAGAAATGGGATGCGAGAAGTGAGCGGGCAAATTGCTTATTGCCAGAATATTAAGAACCTTATTTATTGAAGTTGATTTTGTCTTACCACGCACTACTTTTTTTGTGTTTCCAATTCCTTCAATTTATCTCCCATTTCTTTTAGTTTACTCAAATCAATGTCCTTCAATTTGGACAAATCCAAATCCTTCAGTTGGTCTAAACCTTTCATACCCTTCAGTTGGTCCATTGGGTTTCCTTCTGTCATGGTGATGCCTTCTGGTACTTCAAATTTTTCATTTGGAATAGAAATATTGGTTTCGATTTTGGTTACAATTTGATTGATTTTCATTCCCATCATATTGGTTTCGGTTTTGAGACTGAGACCATTCCAAATCCAGACTTTAGTTCCCATACTTTCGACTTCCCAAATCTCACAATTTTTGCCCATAATCTTTTCTTCACCTATTTTTTTGCCGCCCATTTGCTTCAACATTTCCTTGCCAACTTTGCCCAAATCATCCGTTCCTTGACCCTCGGTAAGTTCTTCAAGCAATGGTGCTTTCATTTTGTGTCCCGTTTTTTTATCGAGGTCAATATTGTACATCCAGTCTCCATCCATAATAGAAATTTGATTGGAGGTTTGTTTCATATTGAGTCCTGAAACCGTAACTGTTGTTTGGGTATACTTGGCTTCTCTGCGTCCATAATCATCGAAGAAAAGACTCTCTTTACCCGAATTCATAGTTCCTGAAATTTCAAATTCGATGATACCCGACTTTTCCTCATAACGTTTGTAGCCATCGCCCTTATTGGAGTCTGACTCCTTTGCAGTGTTTTTCTCGTTGGAAGCGAGTTGGGTATTTGTTGTATTGGAGGTGTTCTTATCGGCTTTTGCTTTGTTTTTGCAGTTGGTAAATACCAAATTACAAGCAATGAGTAAGAATAAATAATAAGTGTTTGATTTCATGATTTTGTTTATTTTTAGAGATGAAAAAGGATTCATTTTCAAATAAGGAAGGGGATAAAATGCAGTGTTTTAATTGAAGTGAAAGAGGTCAAACGGTTTAAACTGGAGTTTGCCTAAAAGCCGTTTGACCATTTTTTTTCACATATTGGTTAGGAAATGATTTAGAATCAGAAATTTATTTACGTTTTTGGGTAGAGTTACCCTTGAATTTTTCGACGAAAAAATGGGTGATTTTTACGCCTGGAGCATTTAGACACTTTCCGTCTTTGTCAAAAATATAGACTCCACGCTCATAGTTTTCTGCCTTGCCATTGCCTTGTCCGCTTTCTCCATCATCCGCCCCATCATCTACAAAACTCAAACCATATAAACCATCAAAGCCTTTGAATTCAACCATTCTATAGGCTAAGGCAAAGTGGAAAGAAGTAGCTCCACAGCCTGTTCCATTGTCCATTCTATACTCTACTACATGTCCGTTTTTGAGGGCTTTCGCAATTGTTTTCAGGGCATCTGGTATGTTTTTGGGTTGTTTGTAACTGGCAGAAGTTTCGCTTGAAGGAGTACCAGATTTTTCTGGAAAATCGAATACATAGGTGTCAATGTCGCGCCCAATGTCTCTTTGTTTGTCATGGGTTACCCCTCTTTTTATTTCTCCCCATTGGGTGGGTTTTCCCGTTGTTCCATTGTCGTTAAAAAGACCTGCTTTTTTAAGTCGCTCCAATATTTCATCTGTGATTTCTTGTCCGAGTGAAGGGTCAGAAGATTCATCTGACACATCAATTCCCTTGCCCATATTCCCTAAATAGCCTACGCCTCGACCAATTCCTCCCCCTACACAACCGTTATTGGGTTCATTAATGGCAGGTACATATTTTTCACCGTTTTTCAAGAAACCAGTTTCTTGCATAGCATCAGCAAGTGCTTTGGGAGTGGCATTTGGGAAAAGCTCCGTAATGGCTGCCATTTTAGCTTCATCGTAGGAGTTGATTTTGGCTTTGAGGTGGGCGATGTCTCCGCTGCCTTTGAGAGGTGTTTGAGAAAAAGCAAGGGAAGTAGAAAATAGAAAAAGTACAATAAAGTTGGTTACCAAATTTCGCATAGCGAGTTGTGTTTTTAAGGTGTGTGAAAAAAATAGAGGTAGGCTTGCAGTTGTATTAATTGGAGAGTAATTGATTCAATCGTCCTTCATCAAGTCGTCTATCAATTTTTGTAAATTAGACTGCTTGTTAATTGCATCGGTTAAGGATTCTGCTATTTCTTTTGCCAATCTTTGGAGAGCTTTGTCAGCTCTATCTCTATCTGGCTTGCTATCTGCTGTTGTGCTTGGTGGCATAAACAAGGAGGGGTAAAATGCTTTGAGGAAATCTAGCTCTTTTTGAGCTTGGTCTAAGCATTTTTTGTTGGCATCCAGCCGTTTGGTCCATTCTTTTCGGGCAGAGATGGTCAATTCATTGTTGACTCCTTCAATGCTGTTTAGCATGGATTCAACCAATTCAATGTCTTCTTTACATTCTTGGATTTGTTTGTTGAGAGCATCCAATCTTCCTTGAGGAGTGGTTTGTGCTTGTATTGAAATACTTGAAAAAAGGAACAAAAGAAGAGAGAAAATAAACAAAGGAGTGGACATGCGAGAAGGTAGAGGCAAAATAGTAGAGTTGCCAAAGTGTAGATTTTTCATGTGTAAATGTGCTGTTTTGTGTGAAGAAATGTGAATAGGTGAAATTCAATAAAGAGTGGAGTGTTTGCACATTGGTTGTGGTTCCAAAATTAGGTAAAACCTTGTGATGAAAAAAAAACAAATTGAAGGGCTTGTGATGAAATGAAGTGTTAAAATAAAGACTTACCTACCTAATTCTTTTAGCGGTTTTGAATTTTTTTTTGAAATTTTATTATCTTTAAATCATTGATAGTTAATTGAATGATAAATATATATGAAAACCATTGACCTACTCAATAGCTTGCAAGGAAGAGAAAAAAAAGATTTTGAAGGCGTGATAAAAACGCACAAAAGAGAGAGCTTGAAAAATTTGTTTTTTTTTCTCAAAAAAAACTTGCACAAAGAGAGTGGGCCTGAAAAGGTGGTGCTTTACAAAAAGGTTTTTGGAAAGAAATATGAATCTTCAAAAGATTATTTGATTCGCAATGAACTTCGATTGTTGAATGATGAATTGGAAGGTTTTTTGGTGACTAAGCAGTTGGAGAAAGCCTTCAAGGAAAATACACAGCTATACGATTTGTGGCTATTGAGAGCCTTGAATGATAGGGGCTTGCATCAGGAGTTTGAAGCCAACTTCAAAAAGTCAATGCCCAAGACGCAAGACAATTTGCAGTATGAATTGGGGGACAAAATGATGGCTCTTTATTTGAGGCATTTGATTGTCAGTCAGGAAATTACCGAAGAACGTTATGAGAATATAATTCGGGCAGGTTATTTGGATAAAATCAATTGGATTCAAAAAGATGCTGTCCGAAAAATTAGAGGAGCAGAAGTGATGAAGGCTTTTGCGGAAAGAACCATCCGAGTGACAAATCCCGATTTTCCTCATTCTGATTTGCTGCAAATGATGGATTTGAAATCAGAGAAGGTGAATGACCATTATTCCAACTATTTATACCTCTATGCACTGTCTTTTCAGCAAATGGGGATGGAAAAAATTGCAACACTTCAAGAGGCTTTGGTCTGTATTGCAGCCTGCCATCAGCCCGAAATGAAGGCGGAAAATCGCAAGCTTTTTTTGTTGGCAACCATTGCTTTGGAGTATTACCTGATGGGAAATCACCAATCGGCGGATAATTATTATCAACAGACGCTTCAATATGCCACTGAAAGCAAGCAAGAACTTCGGCTGACGGTGATTTTCAATTATTTCAGCAATTGTATCAAACTAGAAAAATACGAGACAGCGATTGAATTGTTTGAAACCAATGAAGCAGCCATTGAAGCGAACGAAAGGGTGCATTACCGTTTTTTGTGCCTTAAAGCAATGGGACATATTTTTTTGAAAGAACCTCAAAAGGCGATTGCTTGTATTCCTCCCAATATCCAACAACGTCCTGATGCTCAATACTATTACTTTCGTTTGGTTCAAATCATTTCTTTTTGTGAATTGGAGGAAGAAGAAGCTGCCATGCGGGAATGTCAGAATTTTTTGAAGATGTACCGCTATCATGAAAACCATGAGGTGGATGTGGATTATCAGATGGTGGCAAAATTTCTATTGCGGTACGCCAAAGCTAAGACAGAAGTGCCTTTGAAGAAAAAAATGGATTTGGATAAATTGAAGGGAGAAATAACCACTTTTAAGGAAGAGAATGGGTATGCAGGAAATTATCTGCCTTTGGTTTGGCTCTTGAAGAATTTGGCTTTGTGATACAAAAAGTAGGGAATCAAAATGAAAAAGGAGTAATTGTAAAAAGCCTAATTGTTAGCATAAGCACCTCCCGTTATTTTTTGCATTAAAAGTAATGTGCATACTTGAAAATCCTCCTTGCAATGACTATCTTTGGATACGATGCAAAAAAAACAAAACTCTATATTTCTGTTTGCCGCCCTATTCGGTTTGGGGGTGAGTCTCACGATTCACATCCTCAGCTATTTTTCGCCACAAGTCATCGGAATGTTTTCTTATTCCTATGCGATTCATCTATTTGCACTGTTGATGGTTGTTCCTACGATTGGCTCAATGGATCGTATCAGCCAAACCGAAAATTGGCGTTTGATAGGGGAGTCCTTAAAACAAAAGATTCCGAAAGCACTGCAATGGATTGCAGGTTTTTTATTCGTCTATGCACTGTTTAATTTTTTTTACAATTTCATGGTACTCAACGAGGGAGCGCAAGTGTGCATTGCAGAAGGGGAGTATGTGTTGGCAAGTAGTGAGAGCATATTGAAGAAATTGAGCACCGACGATTACTATATGCACAAGGCTTTTTCTCTCCGAACTGATTCTGCTTATTGGCTCTTGTTTTTCTACATTCAAAGTGTCCTGATGTTTATAGACATAGAAGAAAGTTAAGAAAAACGGTCATTTTAGCGTCTTCCCCCAAACCTTCCTGAACTATTTTTGCCGCCAAGCTTTAAGCTATTGAGCTTTGTATCACCGCTTTTACCGTAAAACAGTCGATTTTTAGTATAGGACAAAACGTTTAGTTAATTCAGAGCTTAAACCTTATAGGTTTTTCTTTATGTATTTTCTGCTGATAATATAAGTTGTATGGTTTTTCGGAAATCAAACCTATAAGGTTTTGTCCCAGAAGTTTACTTTTGTTTTGTACTTCGCAGCCGATTACAAATTTAAAATCTCAAAAAAAATCAATGCATTAGTTGTATATACAACTTTTAATCTCTAAATTGCCTATGAATTCAGCGTTCCCACTTCTTGAAGCCTGCAACCCTACTTCCTGTACGGGAGGTCAGATAATGATGTGCGACAGGATTATTTCAAATATTTACAGAAAACACCTTTCTGTATTCAAACTCACCAACAGTCAATTGGTGATTCTGATGGTGATCGCTCGGATGGAGCGCATCAGTCAAGCAGATTTGTCCAAAATGTTGTGTTTGGAAAAGTCTTCGGTGAGTCGAAATATGACACGTTTGTTATCCTCGGAATATGTTCGGCGAGTGGATTCCAAAAAGTTGGAAATCACGATTGAAGGCAAGACTGTTTTGGAGAAAATGATTCCTGCTTGGGAACGGGCAAAGGCTGAAGTCAATGAATTGCTTGGAGAGGAAGGTCAAAAAGCAATGGAAATTATTGTTAGCAAACTCACAAAATGATTTTTGATATGATACAGTTGGGCTATATTGGATTGTCTATTACGATGGCAACGATTATTGTTTTGGGTTACAACCATACTTTGACTCAAATTGGTATGGATGGGAGTCTTCGCAAAAAAAAGGTGTGGACAGCTGGGATTGGTCTTTTTTTGTGGTTGGCTTATGCTGCTATACTCGGAAAATCTGGCTTCCTTCAGAATTTTGACTTTCCCCCTCGATTTCCCCTTTTATTAATTCTTCCTGCTTTTATTTTTACGGGTGTTTTATTGTCTCGACATCACGACAGCCCTGTTATTGCAGCGATTCCAAAATCGTGGTTGATTTACTATCAGACTTTTAGGATTGTGATTGAATCTTTGTTTGTTGCCACTGTTTCGATTGGCGTTTTGCATCCAGAGGTGACTTTTGAAGGTTATAATTACGACATTGTTTTTGCTTTCACTGCGCCTTTCGTTGCTTATTTGGTTTTCAACAAAAAACTATTGCCCCAAAAATTTGCCTTGGCATGGAATTATTTGGGCTTGGCGGTGATTGCGTTTATCATTTTCCTATTTACCACCACGACTTATTTTCCCTCTGTTTGGGGCAGTGCCGAAACTTTGGCGAATAAGGAATTTATAACCTTTCCTTATGTTTTTGTTCCTGCATTTTTGATGCCTTCGGCTGTGTTCATGCACATTGTGTCGATTATTCAATTGACGAAGAGCAAGGAGTCGTAAGAAAAAATAGTTTTGGAACTAGCTGGGTTGGTAGACATAAAATTTACCCACTATTCGATTTCTATTCCCATCTATCATCTGCCAATAATAGACTCCCGAAGGAAAATTATTGGAGGGTTGAAACTCAACGACATGACTAAGTGTATTTGCAGGGATTTTGGTTTTGTAAACCTGTCCTTGATGGTTTCTGATAATCAAAGTGATTTCCGAGGAAGTCTTTTCTGCAAAAGTGAAAGTCACCTCTTCTTGGTAAAGGTGTTCGTTTTGGGGACTGATAACTTGTAGGGCTGATGAGGCGGAACTCCTATACTGAGCAGTAAGTTGTTCTTCCATTCTCTTTTCATAGAGTGGAATTGTCACCGCTTCGGCTTTGATTTGTTCCAAAAGCGCTTCAATATCCGCCCAATCATCGCTGACAAAATACTCGCTGTTGGAATTGTCAAAAAACGGGTGAACTTCATTGGAGTCAATCGGTTCGTCTTCCATCAATTCGACCAACATCAATACTTCCGCACTACATTCGGGGCAATAGCTCACATGTTCATACACCTTTTGGGGCAATGATTCCAGCATATTCCTCTGAATGGCTTCGGTATATAACATCCGCCCTGCCGAATTGAGGTGTGCGTCTGTTTCAAAAAATATGGGTATTTGTCCTTTTTTCATTTTTCGCTTGATTTTTCAGGTATCCGATAACTCTACTGATAATAAGTATAAACAACCTCCCCAAAATACTCCTCCGCAAATTTTCCCACTCGCCTATCACTAATTTTTGCCAATAGCTTTTTCTCCATTTCGGTGAGTTTCTTTTGGAATCTGCCGTCAAAATTTAGGATGTACAATATTTTGACAATTGTCCAATTTCGTCGGCGCATGAACCACTTTTGGAGCCCAACATCAC
>JBGCDY010000739.1:0-2744 GCA_045105835.1 Chitinophagales bacterium | reverse complement strand
TAAGATTTAACAGGAGCCGTGTACGAGACCCGTACGCACGGTTCTGTGAGAGGGATAAAGTTAGAGAATTGTCTCTAACTTTACCCTACTCGATTGATGTTGTGAATAGTTGTTTTGTAGGAATGAATTTATTCTTGAAAGCAAATTATACAATTCTCTCATTTCATGCTAAAGCCATTCTATTTTGTTTATATAGCTTGTTCGCTTCAATAAAATCGCTTCACTTGCTTTTTTATATGCGCCTTCTTTTGGGTAGCCCAAATAGAAGAATCCTAAGCATTTGTCGTTTATGCCCAATCCCAATGCCTCTTTCATGTCGTCGGTGTAGGTAGCTCCTTCTGAACTCCAATAACCTCCAACTCCATAAGCTGTTGCGGTCAAGTGTATATTCTGAACAGCGCAAGCCACTGCTTCGATATCTTCAATTTCGGGGATTTTGGTATTGGCTTTTCGCTCCATACAAATAGCAATGACATGAGAGGCAAAAATCGGACGATTCAATATTTTTTGGTATTTGACTTCTTTGAAGTCGTCACCTGTGTTGTTTTCCTTGTACCAATTTGCCAAAAAATCACCCAATTTTTGGCGGGAATCGCCTGCAAAAACCTTGAATCGCCAAGGTTCGTTCATCCCATGTGTAGGAGCCCAGTTAGCATTTTCGAGTAGGTTTTCGATAATACTGGAGTCGATGACCCGAACAGGCTGCACAAAACTTTCGGGTTTGATGGTTCGACGACCACGAATGAGGTCATTGACTTGGTTTGTATTGAAGGGAGTACTGCTCATATTGTAAGAAAATTAAAAATGGTTGGTTATTCTGTTTCTAAATATAGGAGAAAGGTGTCTTTATGAAAAGAACCTTAGATGTTTATGCTCCAAATCAATGAACGTTTGAAAATAATGAACGGTTTTGATTTCTATATCCATTAAATGAATTAGTTCTTGAAGTCCAATAAAAAACCCACTGAAAACAATTGGTTTTCAGTGGGTTTCTATTGAGGTTGTATTTTTGATTATTTCGCAATCAATAATTTCTTGGTCATTTGAGCGTTTCCGTTCACAACCTGTACCCAATACATACCTTGTGGCATATCGGCTACATCTAAGGCTACTCGTTCTTCATTGCGGATTGCTTTTTGTTCGCTGTGAAGTAACTGTCCTGTTAGGTTGTAGAGGTTAATTTGGGTAAGGTTCGTTTCTGGCTGATAGTCCTTGAAGTCCAAATAAACAAGATCATTTGCAGGGTTTGGAGATAAGTGAAGTTGAACAAAATCTTTTTCCAAATCATCAATGTCTGTTGACAATTGTTGGTCTGCAATAATGAATGTTCGTTTGCTGGATTTCAACTGGAACTTCGTGCCGTTAGAGCGTGTTGCCACTACATTTTTCAAAGTCAAATTGATAGGGATTTCACGCATTCCTGCTGATTTTAAGCTACTAATGACCATCACACATCCCAAGTCGCAAAGTGCGCCATAGTCAGTTTTGTCCTTGTGGTCGTTTCGAGAAAGTGCAACGTCCCAAGTCATGGTGTTTTTCATGACACTATCTAGGGTCATCATATCAGACCCGTTTACGCCCAACCAAGAATTATTGAACATTGCCATTGGGTCGTTCAATTGTACGGTGTCATTTTCGCCCAATTCTGCAAGTGTAAATTCTGCTGTAAATGCAATGCCATAAAGGTCTTCGGCTGGATTTCCTTCTGTTCCTAAGTTTACAGAAAAAACGTGCTCATAGCCAGGGATAATGGTATCTATTGCTTCTACATACAAGGATGCTTCCATTTCTTGAAGAGAATTGGCTGCTTTGCCAATAGAGTGTAGGTAGTTGGCTCGAATAGCAGTGATGTCATTGCTATTGACCAAACCATCGCCATCACAGTCAGCATGTTTTGGTTTTAGGTCTTCTTCAGAAATACCTTCAATCTCCCAATCTTCAGGAATCTCAACATCCCAATCAAACGAAGGCTGACCTTCCCAATCGTAAATATCTTTTGAATCCCTTTCTGTTCCTTCCAAATCGTAATTCAAACCAATGGAAAGTAGGTCGTACATGTTGGCAGTACCATCGTAATTGGCATCTCCAGGATACACCAAATCATTTGGATATACTTTGAAACTTTGTTCTACATTGCAGCCCAAGTCATCGGTAATATTCACGGTATAAATGCCTTGTTCGCTTACTTCAAGGGTGTTTTCATCGCTGCCATCTGACCATTCAAATAGGTAGTTTTCATCTAAGTCAGTCAAATTCAAGTCGGCAATGTTGTTTTCGTCCATGATGATGACATCCTCCATTTCTGCAAGAGATTCAGCCATTTCACAATTGCCTTCAATTTGAATCACTTTTTTACTGTGGTTATTGTCTTCACAGTTTTCGGTTATTTTGTCTTTTCCATCAATCAAAACACTGATTTCGTTCATGCCATCTCCTTCAAATATATCGTTTTGTATTTTGAATAAGTGCGTGTCTTGGTAAGAAGGTGCCAATACTTTTTGATTTGCCAAGGTGATTTGTTCACCATTCGACAAGGTTCGTACAATCTGCAATTCAATAGAATCATCAGTTGCTTTACCCAAGTTGGATACCACTATCTTGATGACAAATTCAGGAATAAAAGGAGTCACTTTGTCAAGCAATTCGCTTGTGCTTGGATTGATAATCTGTATGTCTTCTTCTTCAATCACATAATCTGCTTGTTCGCCTGCAAATAAACAGATGGAAGGATCACCCACATAGGT
>JBGCDY010000738.1:0-6922 GCA_045105835.1 Chitinophagales bacterium | reverse complement strand
GGGGTATCAATGACAACCGCAGGCAAAGCATGGACGGTCAAAAATGCCTCTTCGCTTGCTGATGCGGCATTGCAGCCATTGATATTTTGACTTACATTGTAAATCCCCGCTTCCTCAAAGGTCACAATTGGATTGGATTTGTCCGAAATGAAAACCGAACCTGTTGTTGTATTTGTAAATTCCCACAAATAATTTTCGGCATATTCAGAAGTGTCAAAGAACGTTACATCCTCACCTGCACAAATTTCGTTTACCTGACTTGTGAAACCTGCCGTAGTCACCACGACCTCCAATTCAATGATTTCCATGATTTCGCAGCCGTTCGGTTCTACCGCTCGCACCTCATAGGTAGGAGAATCTACCGAAGTAGTTGCGACTACAATCACCCCTTCTTCGCTGCTGATTTCATTTCCATCCCAAAAATAAGTGTACTCTTCTTTGGGGTTGATGATGCTGAACTGAACAATATCTCCATTGCAGATGGCTTGTGTAGGGAAATTTACCTCCAAAGTCAATACAGGTACTTCAACATCAATTTGTTGGTTGGCAGTGCAGCCTTCTTCATCCAAAATCACCACGCCATAAGTTGCCGTACTTTCTGCATTCACTTCAATACTTGATGTATTGTCCGCCATTGCAGCCGCATCCGTCCAAGTATAACTCACTTCTTCATTGCTTTCAGCCGTCAAAGTGATGGTTTCTCCTTGGCAGGCAATGAGTTCAGAAGCGGTCAGGGTCAATTCTGGTGCTGTTCCTTCTAAAACGGTAATGTAATTCAAGAATTTTCTTTCTTCTGTTCCTCCATCTGTGGTCACTTTTAGGGTCACATCATAAGTGCCTGGTTCTGTATAAGTAACCGTTGGAGTGGGGTTGTTGGTGATGAATACGTCACCGCCGTCAAATTTCCATTGCAAAGTTTCGACATTGCCTTCCGTTGTACTGCTGAAATCGACAACGAGTGGAGAACAGCCCTGAATAACAGAAGCCGCAAGTGTTGGGTTGGGAATAGGAGGTCCATCTTTGAGGTGAAAAAGGTCAAATGCGGCTTCCACCAAATGCCCTGCTCCTGTATCGTTTACTTCAAAAAACAACTGCATATTTTCAGTTGGTTCTACCCATTCTCTGACCAAAAAAGATTGGGCTTGCCATTTGGCTTCTGCAACATCGTTGTTGATGATGGTTTCCAAAACAACGGTGTCTAAGCCATTGCTGAGACTCACATAAAGTGTATCGTCTGATGGGAAAAAAGCAGTCGTTTGGAGGTAATACCAACGGTGGTAATCAAGTTGTGGGTTTTCAAAAATAGTCGCATCAAAAATGGGGGATTGCAGCGTAGTAAAACCATTGTTTACATTGTCTGCAAAAGTCGAACTATTCCCTGTGAGATAACAAAATCCTCCAACATCTTCTGTTACGTCTTGGGTTGGGGTAATGTACAGTCCAGTGAATAAAGTGCCTATGGGCTTGGCTCGTTCCCAAACTCCTGCTGATGAACTGCTTTTGGCTGTCCAACCAAAATGGAAAGTAAAATCATCGTAAAATCCTTGCTTCAAAGGAACTGTAAGTGTACCTGTATTGGAATCCAAGAAAATATCTTCGAGCGCATCTGTTTGATAGCCCCATTTTCCTACAATGATTTGGTAGTTTTCGGCATACACCAAGTCGAAAATGGAAATACCTGACACGTCGCTTTGCTGGGCGATTTCTCTCAATGGATGTTCAATTCTAAATTCTGCATTGGGAATGGGAGCACCTGTGTCTGCATCTACTGCTTGGACGTTGACTTTGAAGCCTTCAATGGGTTCGAGTTCGATGTTTAATTCGGTAATTTCGCCATTGCTCATGCCGACATCCGTAATGGTGGTAATGGGATAGCCATATTTTACGAAGGTCACTTCATACAAACCTGCTGCACCAACACCTGTTTTGAACTCTCCATTGAAGTCTGTGTTGATACTGGCGGCAGTTTGGTTTTTTACGGTGATTGCCACATCTGTCAATGCTTCTCCTGTCGCTGCATCGGTCACATTTCCATGTAGATAGCAAGCTCTGAGGTATTCACTTTGGAGCACATACAGCCCATTTTGTCGGTCGCTGGCAAGTATCGAGCCTGAAGGCAAATAGGGGTAAACTCCCCAACAACCACTGAATCCACCTCCTTCGCTTGTGCTGGTATCGTAGTAGCCTACTTCAATTAGGTTTTCGGGATAGGTGGCATCTACAATCGTGACTCCATCGGTGTAGTAGGAGGTCACGAGGTGATTGCCACGCACAAAAGTATTGTGAGGCACAACGCCTTGGTTCAAACTTGTAGCCGTTTGGTAACGGTCCAGTTCTCGAATGTCGCTCAAATCAGAGACATCGAAAGCACCCACAAATGCATTGCCCCGTTCGTCGGTGGTAAACAAAACTTTGCCATTGTCTGAGAGCCAAGTATTGTGGCAAAAACTGGAGGGTGTGGGGTGTCGGGCGAGCGTGACGGGATTGGCTTTATCTTTGACATCTATGACCGCAAATTCTCCTTCATAAATCTCTGCCGTCCACATCGTATCACCTCGCACATAAAGGTCGTGTATATAAAAATCGTCGTAAAGACCAATGATGGGAGGGTTGGAGGGGTTGGCAGAAATGTCAATAATGATGCAACCGCCTTTGCCGAAATCCGACCCAACAATATAGCCAATGCCGTTTTCGTCTATGAAAATATTGTGTGCTTGTGTTTGGACTATCGTGCTGTCTGCCCAATCTCCACCTGTCCAATTGGTCCAGGTAATGAGACTCGTGTCGGGCAATCCTGCTAGATTGATGATTTGCATGCCACCGCTTTTTTCGTTGGTGACATAGGCATAGTTCCGAAAGGTTTTGATGTCACGCCATGTACTGGTTTCACCTGGAATGAAAAGTAATTCTTGCAAAGTATTGTCTTGCAGTGGTAAGGTAACATCTACAATCGAAATACCCGAAGTCATTCCGACCAAAGCATATTCGTCACCATTGGCAGCAGTATAACCCCAAATATCATTCAAGGTGGGTTCGTAGTCCAAGCTATCTACTAAGTTGATATTGAAGCGTTCTGATTGTGCAAAATTCAATTGCAGCCCTGCAAATAGTAGGACAAAGAAAGTATAAATTTGGAGTCTCATTGGATATTGTTATTTCCTCAAAATTACGCTTTTCGCAGCGATTTTGAAGGCAAAGGGGGTGACATTTGAAGTATTCATAACCATGGAGCTAAGGACAATTGCTCTGAAAGGGCATTAGCAATAGCACGGGGCAACGCCCTGTGGATGCAATTCAAGTGTAAATCAGTCCTGAAAGGGCGTAAGCAATTATTCTATTTTGCTTGCGCCCTTTCAGGGCTAAAATACCCTTTTTCGTTTCGTAGGGCGATGCCCTAAGCTATTGCTTTTGCCCCTTTGGGGCGTGCTTTACAAATATTTACTTAGCTTTTAGACTTTGATATGTTTCTTTTCGGTAACGGCGGTTTTAACCGCTGCAGGTATAGTGTGTTGATTTGAAGAACGTGTCAGCGACTGAAGTCGCCGTTCCGAAGTTTTGATTATACTGTATCAATGCGTTCAAAGATAAGCCGCCAAAGTTTCACTACTTTTGTGGCTAAAATAAGATTCATGAACAACACGACTCCAAGCCTTCAACAAATCCTTCAAAATCTCGACATTGCAGCTCTCAATGAAATGCAGTTGGCAACGATTGAAGCGGGCGAAAGTACACAAGATATTGTATTGCGTTCACCGACGGGTACGGGTAAAACGCTTGCTTTTTTATTGCCTGTTTATCAGCGATTGAAGCCCCAAAGTAAAGTGGTACAAGCGGTGGTTTTGGTGCCGACACGAGAGTTGGCATTGCAGGTGACAGCAGTCATCAAAAGCATGAAAATTCCCTACAAAGTTACTTGCTGCTATGGTGGTCATCCTGTTCGGATAGAGAAACAGGAACTCAAAAATCCACCTGCCATTTTGGTGGCAACTCCAGGTCGATTGGATGACCATATTCGACGAGACCACATAGATATTTCACAAGCCAAGATGTTGGTTTTGGATGAATTCGACAAGTCCTTATCTTTTGGTTTTCAGACTGAAATGGCATACATTATCAAACATTTGCCTTTACTTCAAAAAAGGATTTTGACCTCTGCTACCAGCGCGCTACAAATTCCCTCTTTTGTAGGTTTGCAGAACCCCCTCAAATTGGATTTTGAAGGAAAAGAACAGGCTCCACAGTTGGAGGTGAAATTGGTGAAATCACCCGAAAAGGACAAACTCGAAACGCTTTATCAGTTGATTTGCAATTTGGGAGATGCTTCCATGTTGATTTTCTGCAATTTTCGGGAAACGGTGGAACGGGTGAGTAGTTTTTTGAAGGAAAAAGAGGTTGTGCATGATTATTTTCATGGAGGATTGGAGCAGATAGACCGTGAGAAAAAACTTTTGAAGTTCCGAAATGGCACTTTCCAAATTTTGGTTTCTACGGATGTGACAGCTCGTGGAATTGATATTCCAGAGATTCAATACATTGTGCATTATCACCTTGCGCTAAAAGAAGACATATTTGTGCATCGAAATGGTCGTACTGCAAGAATGCATGCCACAGGAACGGTTTTTTTGCTGCAATATGTGCAAGAGCGATTGCCCGATTATATCCCTAAATCTCTTGAAGTGTTTGAACTCCAAGAAAATATGTCTCCTCCTTCAAAACCTGAATGGGAAACGCTTTCGATTGGCAAGGGCAAAAAGGACAAAATGAGCAAGGGCGATGTTGTGGGCTTTTTGATTAAGAAAGGAGGTCTGGAGAAGGGGGATATTGGACTGATTGAAGTGAAGAATTTCTTTTCCTTGGTGGCGGTGAAAAGAACGAAAATCAATGATGTTGTGAAGCGGGTGAATCTCCAAAAAATGAAAGGAAAGAAGGTGAAGGTTTGGGTGGATTGATTGTGGGGCTGGTGATTGGTTGATTGGTGACTTGTGATTGGTGGCTGCTTATTATAGGATCGCACATTGATTGCTTATATTACGCAAACCCACCCCTTACATCCCCCTTGCCCCCTTCAAAGGGGGAATGCTCCAAGGAGGGGAATCACGTATATAGTGAGAAAATCCCCTCTTGGGATAGCTTGTGCTGAAACCTCGGTAGGCAGGGGTGGGTTATACTATATGCCTGTTTAATGCGGAGACCTATAGTTGTTAGAAATGTTGATTTTCACATTTTTATGTAAAAAAATATTAAAAAACCAAAAACAAATCTCTACTTATTTGATTTTACTGTACCAATTACCAATTACCAATTACCAATTACCAATTACCAATTACCAATTACCAATTACCAATTACCAATTACCAATTACTACCCTTCCTTCAATTGGTAAATACCTGCAAATCCTCTACCCAATCCATCATAATCCAAACCATAACCCACCACAAATTTATTGGGAATTTCCATGCCTATATAATGCGTCTCCAAATCGGAATATTGAAGGGCATCGGGTTTTTGAAGCAAAGCGGCAACCTTAACATCCGCAGCTCCTTTTTCTTGAAAAATTTGGAGTAACTGCTTCAATGTGTGACCCGTATCTACGATGTCTTCCACAATCACAATCGTTCTGCCTTCAATGTTTTGGGTCAAACCCAATACCGTTTGAACAGTTCCTGTGGAGGTGGTTCCTACATAGGATTGTGTTTTGACGAAAGTGATGTCGGCATCAAAATTCAAGGCTCGCATCAAATCC
Source organism: Chitinophagales bacterium (assembly GCA_045105835.1). Taxonomy (GTDB): domain Bacteria; phylum Bacteroidota; class Bacteroidia; order Chitinophagales; family UBA2359; genus JAUHXA01. The sequence continues at coordinate 1,179 of JBGCDY010000738.1, read as the reverse complement.
GCTGCAAAAACAAATGCACCATTCAAGATGGCTACAAACAGTGGGTTTTTGTCCTTCAAATCTTTCTCCATTTCTACTGCCAGCCGCTGAATGACGGTTTGTATTTCGGTGTGGGAGATATAGGGTTCAAATGTTTTGTCGTGTATGGTTATCACTTTTGTTGGAGTTTGGGAATTAGGAAAATTTTGGGATTTTTATTTATAAGTTCTAATTCTTTATCAATAAGGAGGGATTTAAATCCCTCCTTATTGACGAAAAATTATTTGATTTTCAATGCTTGCCCAACTTTCAAATCATTAGAAGTCATGTTGTTGAGTGCTTTGATGGTTTGAACTGGAACTTTGTATTTTCGAGAGATGGCATACAGTGTTTCTCCTTTTTGGACAATGTGGCTGATGCTTGATGGGATATCGTTGTCGTCTGTTGTTGGAGGAGTCACCACATCGTCTTTTGTGCCTGCACCCGTTTTTGGAGGGTTCACAACAGGAGGCGTAATCTCAAAATCGTTGATGTCTGTTTCATCTGTATTGTCGCTGTTGTCAATATCTACATCATCCGTTGAAGGTTTTGGTACAAAAACAGGAGGAGGAGTTGGAGTGCTTGTAGTAGGCTTGACAATAGGAGCCGTAGATAATTGTGGAGAAGATTTTCGTTTACCTCTCAAGTTAAGTTCTTGTCCCACAGCAGGATGTTGTTTTTTACCCATGTCCATGCGGTTGCGTTTGTAAAGGTGTTTGAGTTTGATACCATATAGTTGGGAGATGGAAACCATTGTCTCGCCTCGTGCAACGATGTGTTTTCTCAAACCAAAAGGACCTTTGTTTCGTTTGGGTTGGAAATAGACTTTATTGTTGGCAGGAATGACATCGGTATCAAAATCATTGTATTTTCTCAGGCTTTTTTCATCCATTTTGTAAGCCCTTGCGACTTGTGCGATGGTGATGTCACAAGTGAAAATAACGGTTTTGATGCGGTTGTAATAAGTGATGGCTGGCAAATCCAATACAATGTTGTCACAATCAATGCCACCAGGAAGGTCAAATTTAGATAGAGAATAGCGTTCTATGACACTGCTGAGCTTATTTGCATATTGTGGGTCGGTCCCACAACCCGCTTTCGTCAACCCTTATGCCCAGTGTTCGTCGCCCACACCCTCTCATTCAAAGAGATATCCGTACC
>JBGCDY010000737.1:0-5144 GCA_045105835.1 Chitinophagales bacterium | reverse complement strand
CCATTGCCATGCGGTGTAGAAATTTGGATGATTACATCTCGAAACTGTTCGATTACATCTTTCATAAAGGCTGTTTGTCGTATTTAAGTTGTTGTATTTGACGCAATAAAGAGACCAAAAAATCTACGAGAGTGGTATATTTTAGTTGATTGGTGTGTACTTTGAAATGCGGAAATCTGGTCTTTGCTTCTTGGTTAATGGTATTGATTCTTTTGCGTATTGCCTTGGCATCAAATACTTTGGTGTCGGCATCGTAATACACTTTTGAAAATCCCAAGGCGGTAAAGTAATCAGAATGAATGGTGCGTACCAATAGGTGAAACAAAGCTCTGGTTGGCTGCGGAATTCCATAGTAAAACATACAGTACTGTGCGATGTATTCCAAAATACTGACCGCAATATCATCTTGTTTGCTCTCTACATAGGTATTGATGCTTGCAATTTCATTGTTAATAAGAGTTGCAATTTGCATCGGAGCAGTTGGGGCAGTGATTCCAAAGGTCGATTTGATGCGGTACAAATCCCTCAAAATTTTGTCCTTGGGAATATTAGAAATCTCTACAAAGAGTTTTTGTATTTTTTCGTTTTTACGTATAGGTGAGTTTTCAGTATTGGCAAAATACTGCTTGTGGATTTTCTCCAATTTGTCCATCAAACGCCCTTCGGGAGCCAACAAATAATCCAAGCGGTAGGTCAAACTCAACAGGATATAAGCAATCCCTGTGGAATACTTATTGGAATCCAAAGTATCCAATCTCTGCAAAGCATTGTTAATCCATTTTTGAAGAAATTCATATTTGATATTTCTTTCTTCAATCGGCAAATCAGTCACGTGGTCATTCCCCATCAACTTCAAACTCGAAAACTCGCTTACCAACAAGTCGTCTTGTTTGTCCGCTCTTGTTGCAACTTCCTTCAGTGCAAAATAGAGTTTTTCAGGAGAACCATCCAATACGCTTGTATCAAACTTTAGGCAGATGGTATTGTCGTGAATCGCAAAACGGCTGTAATGCAATCCATAATTCATCTCTACCAACTTCCGCATCACCGCTACTATCAGCTTCTGGTACTTCGCTATATTGGTCTCACACACCACCCGTTCATTGGTCGCTGTTCCTTTGATTTCTTTAGAACCCTGAATCACCGAAAAATGAATCACTCCATCCTTCAATTCATAGTGTACATTGTCTTCGCTCTCATCTCTGAGGTAATCAAAAAACGCCTGATAAGACTCCAAATATTGCTGTGCATCGAAGGCTTCAACTGCTCTATCCCACGAAGCATATTGATTATCCGTTTTGTACGCATCACTGAACCTTCCAAATCGAATATCAGGTTCGTCTTCTTTGTTTGTCCAAGCAAAAAGTTTATCCCAAATCATATAGAACAAATTCAACATTTAATTTTTGGTCAAGCCAATGGGAATTGCATCCCATAAAAATAAACCCTAAAGCTATTAATAATAGCCGAATAATTTAAAACTTTGCTGATAATGTTGAAAATCTAATTCTGTTCTTTCTTCAATGACACGATTAAATTTCGTAGTCCAACTGCAATTTCATAGTACGCCATATCTTCATTGTCCCATTCATTCACAAACCTCCAAATCTTCCCATTGTGCAAATGCTTTCCTGGAAGCGGCTGCAATTGGGCAAATTTTTCATCTTCTATCACACATTTTTTCAAGTATACAGGAATCAATGTTACTGCGTCTCGTTCATACCGTTCTACTGCTTCATCAATCAGCTTCCCTGCATCAAAAAACAAGTTATCTGTGACCAACAATAAAATAATGTGGGCTGTATTCAAATGGTTCATAATCGTTTTATTCGTATCACTCCCCGCTTCAACCCCTGTTTCGCTAAAAACATCAATCATCTTCCTTCGCTGTAATACCGCCAATTGTCTATCCAATTTCTTCTTTTCAGTATCGTCTAAAAAAGAATACGCCAAGAAAATTTTGAAGGGTTCATTAATTGGTCGAAAATTCGCCAATCGCCAATCTCCTTTTTTGAAGTAATTCTCCCACGGCAATCCCTTTTTTTCCTCCTTCCTATCTTTCCACAATTTCCGAGAATTATTGGAGTCTCTTAAATCTCCTTCTTTTCCTTCAATAAAAGCATAAGCGGTTTTGAAAGCATTATCAATACTTTCATTTTGGGCAAAAGTGGCGTAGAACTGCTCCGCAAGCATCATTGCAGTTTTGTCTCCAATACTTACCGAAGTTGCAATAACATTAAGAATCCCTTCGGACTGCAAAACCTCCACTTGCCGCTTCGTAGAACAGCCATTCAAAAATACCAATTTCAAGTTCTTTTGCATTCCGAACAGCTTTGCCAAACCACTTGCATAGGTTGTTTGGTTGTCCCCTTCTGTACTAACTGTATGAATGCCATTTCCATCTGCATGTCCTGCATAATGGAAAATAGTAATTCTATTGCGGTTTTTCCGCTGACTGAAAACCCTAAAAATATCTTCGGGAGTAGCTGCTCCTTCAATAAGCAGTTCACATTGGTTTTGGTCTACAAGCGGTTGGAGAATGTTTAGAATAGCAATCCGCTCATCTGCTAACTTGGAGAGGTTGTTTTTTGGGTCATTGGAGAAAGCTAAGAAAATAATAGGTTTGGAAGAAATAGGCATAGTTTCGATAATTGTTTGTTGATGTACAACAAAGAAACCATTTTTCTGCCATATCTAAAAATATAATTGTGGAGAGAACAAAACTTCACTGGTCTCATTTTGCAGTTTCCCTGAGAAGTATCAACCTTTCTTCAATTTTGTACTGATGCTAAAGTGATGACTTCCTCCTGCAAGGTGGTAATTGGCTCGACCATAGCTGACATGAAAACGTTTGATGTGAATGCCTGCACCATAGGAGAATCCAACGCCTCCACCTTTGATATCTACGCCCAATTCTTGCTTTCTTTGGTGGTTGTAAGCGGCTCGAACCACAAGGCTTTTACCCAAAAACAACTCTCCACTAAAAATCAGGTGTCGAAACAAATTGTCTGCAAAATAACTTTTGTTACTATCGCTTCCATCATCAAAAATAGAGCTGGTTTGAAGGTTGGGGTCGTCGTAGCGAATATCCCATTTTTGGAGGTGGTGGGCGGTGATTCCAAAGCGGAAAGGAAGGTGTTTGAGTCTTTGGGAAATCCCCAACTGTATATCAAAGGGTAAATCCTCATCGGTATCCAAATAGTTGGACAACTGTGTACCCATGTTTTTGACCACCAAAGCTGCATTGAACATAGACTCTTCATCATAGTAACTCAATCCCATATCCAAAGCCAAACCTGTAGAGCTATACGATTCCAAGTTGGAGAAAATGACCTTCAAATTCATGCCATACGAAAACTTCCCAAACTGCTTTGCGCCACCAACATTAAAAGCATATTCAGCCGCACTAAAACTTCCTGTGACCAAACCCGTTTCATCTGCTCCAATCAAATCACCATAAGAAATATACTGTATCCCGACACCAAAAGTCGCCAAGCTATCTATATCTTTGGCGAAGCCAAGGTAACCATGATTGATACCTGCCACAAAAGCAACGGTATTCAATGACAATTGCGTATTCATTTCGGAATTGTAAAGGGAAGGATTTTGGGCTGCAAGGCTGATGTCATCGTCTCTTGTAGCAATGTGCAAACCACCCAAAGCGGTTACCCTTGCGGAGGTCGAAAGGTCTAAAAACTCATAGACATTTTCTCCTCCAATTTGTGCCTTTGCAGTAAAAGGGCTGCAAAAAAAGCCCAACAAAAACGAAATGTATAGAAATTTTGTAATTATTTTGTTCATTATTTTTTGATTTTCAGGTATCGGATACCTTTCTTGCAAATTGCGAGTTGTCGTTTAGATAAAAAAGCTATTTTTATTTCCATTATTCATATAGGTATCCGATACCTATATTTAAATTCCCACCTCTAATGAAATCCATTGTTTTTCTCGGTGCAAAATCCATTGGTTCTTATTGTCTTCAATACCTTCAAGACCACTCCAAAGAATTGGACATTGAAGTCATTGCAGTAGGCATTGGGCAGGCTTCAAAAGCACATCAAAAGTCAGATATTCAACTCATTGCCGAAAAATACAACTTACCCGTTCTACCCAACTTAGACGATTTGCCCCAATGTGATTTCATTTTATCGGTTCAATACCACAAGATATTAAAAGCCAAGCACATTGCCAAAGCACGCCAATTAGCCATCAATCTCCACATGGCTCCACTCCCTGAATACCGAGGCTGCAACCAATTCTCTTTCGCCATACTTGACGAGGCTCTAATTTTTGGTACAACTCTTCACCAACTCGAAGTTGGCATAGACAGCGGAGCCATCATTGCAGAAAAACGTTTTCCGATTCCAAAAGGTTGCTGGGTAAAAGACCTTTATCAACTCACATTAGCGGCTTCTCGACAATTGTTTGCCGAAAACATCGCCCATATCCTGCAAGGAAACTATACGCCGATTCCTCAAAGTGACCTCATTGCAGAACGAGGCACAAGCTACCATTTTCGCAAGGAAATCAATGACATCAAACAAATCAATCTCAACTGGTCTGCCGAAAAAATCGAACGTCATATAAGAGCTACCTATTTCCCCCCTTTTGAACCGCCTTATGCTATTGTCAAAGGAAAGAAAAGTTATCTTCGCAGCGAATCATAATTAAAAACAGCCGTTCGATTTAGAAAAAAATTTATTTTCAATTGTTTTTTTGAGTTGTTGTGTATTAGAAAAATGACGAAAACATTAAAAATACTTGATTTTGTTTTGACCTCTCTGATTCTTTGGAGCCATGTTTCTATGACCTTTTGGATATACAATCCAATAGTGACATGGGTTATTGAAGGATTTGAGTTTAGCGAAACATTAAGGCGAATCACAGATGTCTTAATAATTGGGCTGCTAATATTTCATTTGATTGACCTACTGTTTGGGAAGAGTATCTGGTCAAATATTCATTCAAATCCGAAAATAAATTTTGCGATTATTGGGTTTCTTTTAATGCTGGTTTCGCCTTACCTAAGGCTCTGGATTCTTTATTATTACTATAGAGAAATTTGGATAGACTTGATAAGAACTTTGTGTTATTTCGGGCTAATCATAATATGGGCTACTGAAATCACAAAAAGAAAAACGCCC
>JBGCDY010000736.1:0-2331 GCA_045105835.1 Chitinophagales bacterium | reverse complement strand
GCTGGTATCTCGCCTTTCGTAGTGGGGCAAGTCACCTTTTGAAATGTGAATTCTGTTTAGGGATTCATCCCAAAGCGGAGAGTTGTCTCTGCCTGATTCCCAAGGGTGAAAGATAAACATCAATCCTTCTTTGAAGGGGTCTCGGTAGGTGTATAAAAAGCGGTGGTAGTTGACTATTTTTGGGAAAATGGTTTTGGCGAAAGCAATTAATTCTGGACTATTGGGATGTTGTTGCAGCAAATGCTCCAATATGAAACCATGTACGGCAGGTTGGGTGATGCCCGATGATTTTGGGGTCAGGGGCGCACCTGAGTTGACATTGGAGCCCCAAAAATCGAAGTTGGGGAAGTAGGTTTTTTCGTTTTCGCTGTGGAAGATGATGTGCGGCAAAAGCCCGTTTTCCCACTGCCCCGAAAAAAGAGAATTCATTTCACGAATGGCTTTGTTCAAGTCCATGTATTGGTGTCCCAAACAGACAAATCCTGAATCCCAGTTCCACTGAAAAGGGTATAGTTTGCTGGTCGGGATGGTGAATCCGTCTTTCCAATTTTGTTCTAAAATGCTATGGGCGGTGGTTAGTAGTCTTTCCAATGTTAAAAATGATTGATGGGAAATGATGAGGAACGAATTAGGTAAGGGTAAAAAATAACTCTCCGTTTTCTTTTGCGAACATACCCCAGCCCCTTTCAAAAGGGGGATATTGGTCGGGGAGTTATTTTTCCCTTTTTACTAAAATGAGAATAAAAATAAAAAAATTACTTCGTGTTTTAATAGAACACCGAATTCTTCCCCTTAAAACCTTTCCGATGTCTTTAGTACAGGCTCTTCAAAGGGAGGGGATACAGCGCAAACTCTTCCTTTGAAGGGAGTAGAGGGAGGAAAAAGAACTCCTTATTTTTCAGAAAAATAAGGAGTTGAAATATAGATTTTTGAAGCTTACTCTTTATAGAATTTGATTCTAACAAAAAAATAGAGAGCCTTCAAAAGTGAAACTTCAAAAATCTACGTCACAATTTATTTTAGAAATCAAATGCAAAGCGAACAAATACTCTTCGTGGAAGAATAGGTCGTCCTACAAAATATTCTCCACCACCAATTTGGCTATTGCCTTGACGTGGAGAGCCTTCCGTCACACCTTCTGAATCCAATAAATTGAAGACAGACAAACCCAAACGAAGGCTTTCACCTTTTTCGCCCAAAGGAATCGTGTAGCCAGCAGATAGACGCGTGATACTGAATGCCTCCAATTCAACAGTGTTGGCATCATTGGCAAATTTATCTCCTTGATAGCTGTTCGAGATATCGAAATCAAAGTTGTTTTTCTCGAAAGATAACCCAACTGTTCCCAACAGATTGGGTTGTCTTCTTAGTTCATTACCTACCAAAGCATCGTTTCCTTCAAATTTTGTAAACTCATGGTTTTGGAAAGTAGCATTACCATAAAGACTCAAACCCGATGATACTTGATAGTTTACGTTTGCTTCCAAACCAATGGTGCGGGTACTTTGGATGCTTACCTCTTCGGTCACACCACCAGAACTGTTGTTCACAAAGTCCACACTACGGCGGTCACTCAAGGATACAAGGAACAAAGCAGCCGTTGCAGCGAATTTGTTTTTGTTGTATTTCGTACCCAATTCGGCTTGAACTACTGCTTCTGGTTCATAAGATTGTGTGACTCCAGGGGAAGAGAATTTTACACCACGCAATTCTGGGAAGAAATACCCTCTTGAAGCATTGGCATAAACACTTGCTTGCTCATTCAACTTATATAAACCTGCTAAAGCTACTGCAAATCCATTGGTAGAAACTTCTCCTTTTGAGAAAGTATTGCTGCCTATGCCTGTTTCTTTGCTGATATAACCTGTGGCTTTCTCCCAACGTACACCGATGTCAAAATTGAAGTTTTCGCCTTTGTATTCATCTGCCAAATAAACTGCAGTTTTCACACTTTCGATGGTATTGTTGGAGGTTTGACGACCGTTGATAAAGCCATCTGTGGAGTAGTTGACCATTTCTCCTCCTGCATCCATATAGGAAAGTCCTACTACTCGTGGCGAATTGCTGAAATCACCCAAGAAGTTCCAAATCCAGTTGTTGTCTTGTGCTTTGGTATCGGACATGAATGTTCCCAAAGTAATGTTGTGTCCATTGATGGATTTTGTAAGGTTTACTTCACCCACCATTTCCTGCATTGGACGCTCACGGTCAAGTACACGGTTTTCAAAAACCAAATCACCTGCTGCCAACTCTGTTTGTGTATCTACATAGGTGAAGGTAGCATCTGCAGGAAGCTCTCTATCTACCAAATAGCTTTCTTGTGATTCGGGG
>JBGCDY010000735.1:0-4023 GCA_045105835.1 Chitinophagales bacterium | reverse complement strand
AAACAAAAAAGTGCATTTTATTCTTCCATTTGAATAAAATGCACTTCTTGTTTGGTGTACAGTATTTTAATACTGCTTCAAAACCTGAATTTATTTACTTATTGCCCCACTCTTGTACGAATTTTAGTACGAGCTTTAGGTCTTCTAGTTACTTGGTTAGAAGAGGTATAAGGGCTTGCTCCATCAATCGTATTATCAGGCACATTAACTGCATTGTAAGCATCTGTTTCAGAAACAAATTCAAAAGATTTTTCAAATTGATTCCTCGTAATTTTACTCGACATCGTGAGCAATAAGTCACCCACAGTACTCAATACGCCCTTGTAAATAATTTTTCCGCCAGCAGAAGTAGTCGTAAATTTCATTTTCCCACTCTTTTCTTTGTAATTAAAAGTTCCCGTTCCCATCGGAACATTGTTACCTGGAAATAACCACTCCATTACCTTTGCAGGGTTATCCGAAGAAAGAGCTGTCACCACCGTCCCATCTTGAAAAAATCGAATATACTGCTGTAAATCACCAGATGCGCTGTAACCCTCATTCATTGGAGCAACGTAAACGCCCCCCAATTGCAGCCCTTCTGCAATGTATGTATCTGGCTCAAACTGAGCAAAAACAGAACTGAAAGTAGCAGCAAATAATATCAAAAAGAAAGCAACGAATTTATTCATCTTGTCTTGAATTTTATGGTTTACCCAAAATAAACTTGCCAAATCAAATTAAGATCTAAGGTAAAAATCATTAGACTTCAAAAGCACTCAAAAGTTTAACAAAATTCGCCATTAAAAATCCCGAATTATACAAACCCTTACTACCCAAAAATGTAGGAGCAAATACCAATAATAAGTAGCATCTTGGTTGTTCACTTAATCAAACACATCAACATGCTTATGAAAAAAGTATTTACCACCACTCTCCTCCTCTGTTTATGTTTGGCTACTCAAAACCTCTGGTCTCAATCTACCGTCACTAACCAACCCAAAGCCAGTCAGAAAGCCATTGTAGGTCAAACAATTGGGCTCACCGAAGTCCTGGTCACCTACCACCGTCCAGCCGTCAAAGAACGTGAACTTTGGGGCAAACTCGTCCCCTATGGTGCCGTTTGGAGAGCAGGAGCCAATGACAATACCATCATTTCGTTTTCGACAGATGTAAGCATTGAAGGGAAAGAATTGAAGGCAGGTACTTATGGTTTGCATATCATTCCAAACGAAAATGGAATGTCGGAAGTCATTTTTTCTAAAAATATCTCTGCTTGGGGCAGTTATTCTTACACACCAGATGAGGATGCACTAAGGGTAAATATCCAATCCACAGATGCACCACATTATGAGTTTGTCACCTTCCTTTTTGAAGACATCACAGCCACAAGTGCCAACTGTGCCTTGGTTTGGGGCAAAAAGAAATTCCCCTTCAAAGTCGAAGTCGATGTTCACAACATTGTCTTTGCCAGCCTAAAAGATGAACTTCAAAATCGTTCGGGATGGACTTGGATGGGTTGGAATGAAGCTGCCAACTATGCTCTTCAAAACGATGTAAACCACAAACAAGGATTGGCATGGGCCACCCGTTCCGTCTTTATGACTCCCAACTCGGCAAACTTGGTTACCAAAGCTCGGCTCTCTGCAAAGGTCAAAAATGCAAAGGATAAAAAAGAAACCATGGACATCGTAACTGCCTCTTTGGAACAGGATTTGGCGACCTTCAATGTCGGCTGGCAAGAATACCACGGCGCAGCCAACTATTTGATTCGACAAAAATCGGGGGAAAAGAAAGCCCTTGAATGGCTTGATAAATCCATAGAAATGAAGCCCAACATGAGCAATATGCTCACCAAATCAAATCTACTTACTACTATGGACAAAGGTGAAGAGGCAGAAAAAGTGAAAGCAGATGCCATTTCCAGAGGCACCAACTCTGAACTCAACAATTATGGTTACCAATTACTCTTCGGAGGAAAATTGAAGGAAGCTGTTGATATTTTTGCTGCAAATACGAAGAAAAATCCAAGCGATGCAAATGCTTGGGATAGTTTGGGCGAAGGTTATGCTAAATTGGGCGATAAAAAACAGGCTATCAAGAGCTTCAAAAAAGCCCTTTCGCTGAATCCTCCTGCAAATGTAAAAGCCAACTCTATCAAAGTATTGAAGGAATTGGGCGTGGATTACAAAGATGTTTTGAAACCCTAAACAAGTTCAAATTCAAACTCAAACTCAAATAATTTCTTGAAAGAAAATAAAACACAACAAACCGTAACATCCATCAGTACCCTTCCAAGGAAAAATTAAACTCAATACGAACATTATTCTGAAAGGAGCAATGCCAATTTTGGTTGTTGCTCCTTTTTCTTTTCATCAACAGGAGAGGCAGAGAGATTTTTTTTCACATCCTACAAGCAACAAAAAGCTCTCCATCTCTCCACCTCTGCGTTCATTTTTTCAAGCCAATACAAGCAACAAAACTCTGTGACTTTGTGTCTCTGTGTTCATTTTTTTACACACCCAACAAAAACTCCACCGTATCTACCTTATCAGCATAATCCCACAGTTCAGGTTTTTGTGCTTGACCAAAATCCAGATAATCATTCGATAAGCCTACAACACACTGAATATCTTCTGCTTGCTCTTCCAATCTCTTCTGTAAAGCACTTTCATCTGCATAATACTCATAGTGAAGCACCGCAGCAGGTGAGCCAATCGCCTCTTTTTCGATGACAATCACTGAATCATTGACCAAATGTTCTACTTTGTCCAACAAATAAATCGCCAAATGATAGTCAAAATTATTGCGGTATTTGGAGTGCATCGAAACCTCTTTGTAGGCATTTAGCTCACCTAAAAGAAAGTTAAAGTCATAGTCTTTGGGAATCATCAATTTGGAGACACTTCGGCAGCCCAAACCAAAGTATTGAAAGATGTCTTTGCCAAGTTGGTATACATCGGCTTCGGTCTCTTGTCCCGTAAGGACTGCCACTGAGCCTCTATTTTTGCGGATAATGTGGGGATATTTACCAAAATAATAGTGGAAATAACGAGAAGAATTGTTGCTTCCCGTTGCAATAACGGCATCAAAATCCTTCAACCTTGGAACGATCTCCATTTCGTTTTGGATACCTTTATCTATCTGCAAAAGCAACTGATAAAGGTAATGCATCAATTTATCATCTTTTTCAGACAACTTCATTTGAGGCTTGTGTCCACAAATGAACACACTCAAAAAATCGTGAAATCCCACCAAAGGAATGTTTCCTGCCATCACCAAACCCACTGTTTTTGAAGGAGTTTCATCGACCTTAGAAAAATCATAACGTGCCATCCATTCTTGCAGTTTTTCAGCAGAAAGGTAATTATCTGCGATGGCTTGCAGCATATTTTGGGTATTTTCGACAGTAAACCAATTGTTCCTTGCAAAAGCCATTTTTGCCATTGCAGTTTGGTCAGTTTTGTTTTGAAGGGCTTCTCCCAACTGGGTCAATACTTCAATTCTTCTTTTGAGGTTCATAGTTTTTTATGATAGATGATGAACAGACTGCAAATGTACGTTTTTTGGACTAATCTTATACCACCACATTTCTATAGACGACTTCAAAAACAAGTCTACAAATCTAGTTTTCTAAAAAATGGATATTGAAGTACATTTTTAATTTTTATTCTGATTTTAATTTTCATTCATTCCTGATTGTATTTTGCAAACTCTTTTCCGTTTTTTCGTGTTGTATTGTTGTAAATTTACGAAGTGATTGGACTTTGGAGGTTTTGTATAAACCGCTTTTGTTTTTTTGAAGAATCGAAACCGACTCTTTATAAAAGCAATCTAACCAAAGGAATCACTTGATTTTTAAACCAAAAAATAGTTCAAGATATGGCGATAATGATTACCGATGAGTGCATCAACTGTGGTGCATGTGAACCAGAATGCCCAAACAATGCCATCTATGAAGGTGGTGTAGAATGGCGCATGGCAGATGGAACAGAATTGAAGGGTACTTATACCATGATGGATGGATCAGAAGTGGATTCTGAA
>JBGCDY010000734.1:0-3065 GCA_045105835.1 Chitinophagales bacterium | reverse complement strand
ATCTGACTTGTATTGATAAAAGTGCTTCAAAAACGGTTTTTTGCTGTTAATCAAGCCTCTATCCTCTTTCCACTCACTGCTGTTTTTGTAGAGGTAGTATTGGTTCAAACGATCCAAACGACCAAAACCTGCATCGTTCATCTCATCCGCAGATTCAGCATACAAGACAGCATCCAAACGACTAAAAGGCTTCAAGGAAGTATGTATTTGACTATTCACCTCTCCTGATTTGATTTCGATACGGTCAATCAGGTGGTAATCTATCGAATTGATGGGGAGATTGGTATGCTGTCCATACAGCATTGAAGTCATTAACAAACAAATAGTTAGAGCAAGTAGTTTCTGCATTTTGTGGTATTTATTGAAGTTTATCCTATTCTTTTGTGTTTAACGAACCCGTGTGTTCCAAGTATATCATGCCAAACCTTGTAAATTCTATTGGTTTTTCTTGCTTATTTTTGGTGCTTGAAATATAGGAATCGTATCTTTAGGTTTTGAATACTTTCACAATCCGACAAAAATTCGTTTTTATGAAATTCACTTTTTATGGTCAGTCTTGTTTCAATGTAAACATCAAGGGCAAAAATATTCTTTTTGATCCATTTATCACACCCAATCCAAAAGCAAAACACATTGATGTTAACAGTATTCAGGCAGATTATATTTTATTGTCGCATGGACATGGTGATCATGTAGCGGATGCATTGACGATTGCTCAAAATACAGGCGCAAAGATTGTGTCCAATTATGAGATTGTTAGTTGGTATGGAGAACAAGGCTATAAAAACGGACATCCTTTGAATCACGGCGGTGCTTGGAATTTCGATTTTGGTAAAGTGAAGTATGTAAATGCTGTTCACTCAAGCGTTTTACCAGATGGCACCTATGGTGGAAATCCTGGTGGTTTTGTGATTACTTCTGATGAAGGTAACTTTTATTTTGCAGGAGACACGGCTTTGACTTGGGATATGAAATTGATTCCAATGACTACGAAATTGGATTTTGCAGTTTTTCCTGTTGGAGACAATTTCACAATGGGCTATGAGGATGCAGTGATTGCCGCAGAATTTGTGGAATGTGACAAAATAATCGGCGTTCATTACGATACTTTTGGCTATATTGAGATTGATCACCAAGCCGCAAAATCAGCTTTTGCAGCAAAAGACAAAGAATTGATTTTGATGGAGATTGGAGAAAGTAGAGATATTTAGAGATGAGTTAGTTTGTGATTAACCCCCATTCTCAATCACCAACATAGTAAGCAAAAAACTTATGGCAGCAAAAATTATTGCAATTGCGAATCAGAAAGGCGGCGTGGGCAAAACTACTACAGCTATTAACTTAGCAGCAAGTTTGTCCATTTTAGACTACAAAACGCTTTTGGTCGATGCCGATCCACAGGCAAATGCAACTTCAGGTGTGGGAATTGACCCCAAAACGGTAGAAGCGAGTATTTATGAATGCCTGATTGGTCGAGCTAAAATCAAAGACAGCGTCAAAAATGTGGACAGCCCAAACTTGTATTTACTTCCTTCTCATTTGGATTTGGTAGGTGCAGAATTGGAGTTAATAGACCATCCTAAGCGGGAAGTATTGATGAAAAAAGCCCTTCAAACAGCAAAGAAAGACTACGATTTCATCATCATTGACTGCTCTCCTTCTTTGGGTTTGATTACTCTGAATGCTCTGACTGCTGCCGATTCGGTATTGATTCCTGTGCAATGCGAATATTTCGCTCTTGAAGGTTTGGGAAAACTCCTCAACACCATCACAATTGTCCAAAAACGCTTGAACCGCAAACTGCAAATTGAAGGTATTTTGCTGACCATGTTTGATACCCGTTTACGGCTTTCTAATCAAGTGATTAGCGAGGTAAAAAGGCATTTTGAAGGAATGGTTTTTGATACAATTATTCACCGAAATGTGAGACTTAGCGAAGCTCCAAGTTTTGGTAAATCCATCATTATGTATGATATACGAAGCAAGGGAGCGATTAATTACATCAATTTGAGTAAGGAAGTATTGAAGAAAAATGGGTTAAAAACCGTAAAGTTTGGGTAATCATTTGTATCCATTAAGAATCTAATTATCAATTGAACATATGGCAAAGAGAACAAAAAAGGAAGCAATGGGCTTGGGCATTCGTTCCTTGTTAGCAGACTTCAAAAATGTAGAAGACGAAAAGGAATTACTCAACACGGTTTTGGAAATTCCTCTGTCCGATATTGAAGTCAATCCTTTTCAGCCTCGAAAAGATTTTGATGAAGAGTCCCTACAAGAATTAGCCGATTCTATCAAAACACTTGGAGTCATCCAACCAATTACTGTCCATGAATTAAAGAATGGTAACTTTCAACTAATTGCAGGAGAACGACGGCTTCGAGCTGCAAAACTGGCTAAGCTGGAAACAATTCCAGGTTATGTGGTATTGGCAGACAAGCAGTTTATGTTGGAGGCAGCTTTGGTCGAAAACACACATCGTAAAGACCTGAATCCCATCGAAATTGCGATGAGTTACCAACGCTTGATTGATGAATGTAAGCTCACACATGAACAGGTTTCGGATCGAGTGGGCAAAAAACGCTCTTCTGTCACCAACGAACTCCGCCTGTTGACGCTTCCCCCCACAATCATTGCTGCATTGAAAGAAGGACAAATCACCAAAGGACATTGCAAGTATTTGATGAGTGGAGAATTGAAGTCAGAGCAACAAATTGCTATTTGTCAAGAAATTATAGAAAAAGAATTGTCTGTTCGTCAAACGGCGGCTTTGATTAAAAGCTGGCAAAGTGCCAAAAAACCTGCTACTTCAAAAGATGATACACCCGACCTTTTCCTTCAACGAGTGACGGATGATTTGAAGAATCATTTTGATACCAAAGTAGAAATTAGTGCCAATGCTAAGGGTAAGGGAAAGATTACTATTCCTTTTGGGTCTAATGATGAATTGAATGAGTTGTTGAAGAAGATGAAGGGATGATTTATCCGTTCTAACTTTAACAGGGAATTTCAAGAACAAGTCAAAAGATGCTGTGAGTACGGTGAATCAATGTACATAACCTTCA
>JBGCDY010000733.1:0-2647 GCA_045105835.1 Chitinophagales bacterium | reverse complement strand
CACAGGTATTTTCTCCAAAGCTCCCCTATACGAAACGCCCGCTTCTGCAATTGACATCCTCATTCCCTACAATTTTTGGCGGTACTTGTATTTTTGTGAAGGCGTGACCCCGAAGCAAATCAAAGAGTGGCAGGAAACCTTCAGAGCGACAGGTAAAATGGTCTTTGATAAAGCTATTTTTGAGGCGTATCGAAAGGGGTTTTTGGCGCATAGTTCGACTGATGAGGAAACACTCGATTTGATAAAAGCAGTGTATGAAGCAGATAATTATTTGCTCGACCCGCACGCAGCAGTGGCTTTGCAGGCGGCGGATGTGCTGAAAGACAAAATTGGAGGAGAGAAAATGATTTGTTTGGCGACAGCCCATCCTTCAAAATTTTCTAAGGTAATTTTGAAGGCACTTCAAGAAACGACTTTACCTCTAATGGCTACGCACCCTTCGATTGAAGCGGCTAAAAGGAAGTGTGAAAAAGTGTATTTGTGTCATTATGAACACTTGGAAGAGGCATTGATGGAGGTGATGGAGCAGAATTGGGATTTGAAGTAGTAGAGAAACTCACCTACCGTTTATCACAACTTTTGTTTTAGGAAACATTTTCTTAATTCTTTTGATTTCATGTTTATCAATCTTTCCTCTTAATACAAGTCTATTTATTTTTACATTTGCAAGCTCATCAGGTATGTTTATAGAACTAACAAAGTCGAGGAGTAGGACATCAATGTCCTTTAACTGTGTGATTTCGTATGGAACTTCGTTTAAGAATATTCCATCAATTCCATATTTTTGTGAGTTGTGTTTTTTCATAAGAGAGGGTTGAGAAAGTTAATTTCATTCTTCTTTTCTCGCTCTATTCATCTTGTAGTCAATGTGTTTATTTAACGATAGTAATCTTGTATTATAAATAATAATAGCGAGATAATCTAACAATGTTAAGTCACCAATTACAAGTTACCTGTCCACCAATCACTAACTCATCTGTATAAATTGCTGAATCAAAGCCACCAAAGTCACAGGCGCATCCTCTTGACAGAAATGTCCTACATTCTCCAATTCTACAATCGGGCCATTCGGAAACAAACGTTTGAAGTCATCCATCACCATTGCAGGAGGCATCGCTTTGTCCGCCATTCCTTCGGCAAGCATTGCAGGTTTGGAGCGCAGTTTTTCCAAATTACCCGTTTTAATTCCCTCCACGATATAGTCTTTAATTCTCCCCAATGCCGCATCCAAAGGAAATTCAATCGCAGCCCGACATTCTTCGGGAGTCACAAAAGGCATGGAATAAGCTCGAATCCATTCGTCTGTAATCACCGAAGAATCATGGAAATACAGCTTTTTCATATTCGCCACCACATGGTCGCCCAAACGTTCCATTGTAGAATGATAAAAGCCTTCCTCATGCGCCTTCAATACCCACTGAAACCACGGTGAACTCTGCAAAGAAGGTGGTTTAGGGTCAGATTTAGGAACATCTCGCACCGCAAAACCATAACCCATCATGGTGTTCATCATACAAATTCGCTTCACCTTGTCGGGATAACGAAGCGTATAAGCTCCCACAATCGGACCTCCCCAATCTTGACAAACAAAGGTGATATCCGTCAAGCCCAAATGCTCAATCAACCCTGCCAAATTTTCAACATGGTTTTTGAAGGTATATTCACTATTTGCAGGCGTTTCACTTTTGCCATAACCTTTGTGGTCAGGCACAATCACCCGATGTGTTTTGGACAAAGGCGGAATAAAATTTCGGTATAAATACCCCCAAGTAGGCTGCCCATGTAAACAAACAATCACCTCTCCTTTGCCCTCATCCACATAGTGCATATTGAAGCCATTACCGTCAAAAAAGTGAGGCTCAAAAGGAAAAGTACCTCCAAAAGTTTCGTTCGCTGATATCATTGATTTTATTTTTTTAATTTTCCACATACTCATCAATAGCTATTGATGAATTATTAAGAGTTAGCAACTCGAATCACCAGTCACCAATCAATTACTTTCTTATAAAACGCCCCACATATTCTACCCACTTCTCTGGACTTCCCATCTGACAAAAATGCCCCAAACCTTCCAATAGAATTTGTCCAAGAAATCAAAGAACTTTACTTCTCCGAAATAATCTCCATCATCTTTTGAGCCGTTTCATGCCCAGAGTTTTGATTTTGTCCTGTCACAAATCTTCGTTCTTTGTCAACGACCGTAATCGTAGCGAAAATGTCTCGGTTGGCGGTATTACTTTGGTAGTTTACGCCCAATTTACGCAATTCTGTTTCGGGGTGTAGAGGTGTTTGGGTGATTCCCAATTCCTTCAATTGTTTGTCTGTTACGCCTGTAATGGTTCTACCCGTAATCAAGAAGTTACCCAATGTATCTCTTGCCTGAATCAAACCCAATGCGCCATGACAAACACTTCCAATAATCGGATTTTCAGCATAATAGGCTTCACTCACTTTTTTGCCCAATACTTCTGATTGACCAAAATCATAGGCTGCCCCCCAGCCGCCCGCCAACCAAATGGCATCGTATTGGGTAAAATCTACCTCATCAATTCTGGGAGAGTTTTTTACTTTTTCTTGAAAAACTGCATCCTTCAAATAGCGTTCATCGGCATCCGATTTAATCATGTACAAAAAGGATTGTGGGTCA
>JBGCDY010000732.1:0-3536 GCA_045105835.1 Chitinophagales bacterium | reverse complement strand
TTGGAGTAGGTTTTGGTATTGATTGGCATATTATTAACGTATTTTTGAACTGCAAAATTCACTATTTTTTACTGCAATTACAAAATTAACATGATTTATGCTACAAAGCCTTCAATCTGAAACTGGAAAAATCAAAAACATTTTATTAAAAACGCCACAATCTGCTTTTGTGAACCAAGAAAAGGTAAACGAAGAATGGCAAAAACTCAATTACACCGCTTGCCCTAATATGGAAGCTGCCCAAGAAGAATACGGTCATTTTTTGGAAGCACTGCAAAGCGTAGGCATTGAAGTACATTTTCTTCCTGAAAATCGAGAGCTTTCTATAGATTCGATATACTGTCGAGATGCCTCCATTATGAGCAATAACGGAGCGATTTTGTGTCGAATGGGAAAGGTGGCTCGAAGAGGCGAATCCGATGCTTTGGGCAAATTTTATGAGCAGATTGGCTTGCCAATTTTGGGGCGTATTGAAGGAACTGGCAAAATGGAAGGTGGAGACGCTTTGTGGATAGATGAAAACACCTTGGCAGTTGGGCGGGGCTACCGCACCAATGCAGAGGGCATTCGCCAATTGAAGGAAATGGCACAAAACCGTTTTGAAGTGATTGAAGTGCATTTACCCCATTTTCGAGGCGAAGATGATGTGTTTCATTTGATGTCGGTTATCAGTCCGATTGACAAAGATTTGGCATTGGTGTATTCCCCTTTGATGCCCGTAGCATTCCGAGAGTTATTGCTCGAAAAAGGCATTCAACTGGTAGAAGTGCCTGAACAAGAGTTTGATAGTTTGGGCGGTAATGTATTGGCTTTGGGTGCTCGTCAATGTTTGATGGCAGAGGGGAATCCGATTACTGAGCAGCGTTTGAAGGACGCAGGCGCAAATGTTTTGACTTACAAAGGGACAGAAATTAGTTTGAAGGGGTGTGGAGGCCCGACTTGTTTGACGAGACCGATTTGGCGGTCTGTGGATTGAGTTAAGTAAATTCAAATTCAAAGCTCAAATGCAAATTCAAACTTGGATTCTACAAATTCCTAATTGTTTATTTGGATTTGAGCATTCACTAAGCACTTGCTATTGAATTTGAAATTTGAGTTTGAATTTCCCCTTACCTTTTCCCTCCAATAATCACCTCTTCCACCAAGTTACTCCCAAAAGAATAAGGAATCCGAGAAATGCTGTCAATCGGTTTGGTGATAAAAACATTCGCTTTTTTGCCTCGACAAATGCTCCCCAATTCCTTTTGTAGTTCCATCGCATAAGCACCATTGATGGTGGCAGCGTTGATGGCTTCTTCGGGTAATAATCGCATTTTGATGCACGCCAAAGACAAAACAAAAGGCATGTTCCCTGAAGGGGTCGAGCCAGGATTGTAGTCCGTGGCCAAAGCGACGGGAAGACCTGCTTGCAACATTTTTCGAGCAGGAGGATAGTGTTCGTCGTTGATGAAGAAGGGGGCGGAGGGAAGTAAAGTCGGCATGGTGTTGGAGTTTTGGAGGGCTGCGATTTCGGCATCATTCAAAACCTCCAAGTGGTCAACCGACAGCGCATTGTGGGCTACACTCGCTTCAATGCCTCCCATGCAGTTGAATTGATTGGTGTGGATTTTGGCTCTAAGGCCAAATTTGGCACCTGCTTCCATGATGCGCTCTGTTTCGGCAACGGTAAAAGCAACTTTCTCGCAAAAAACATCAATGTAATCTGCCAAACCTTCTTCTGCAATGCTGGGCAACATCTTATTCACCACCAAATCTACATAGTCTTTGCGGTTATTTTTGTACTGCAATGGAATGGCATGAGCACCCAAAAAAGTAGCTTTGATGCTGATGTCAGAGATTTTTTTGAGTTTTTGGACGACCCGCAAGATTTTGAGCTCACTTTCGTAGGTCAAACCATAGCCGCTTTTGATTTCGACCGCACCTGTCCCAAAACCTTTGATTTCTTCTAATCTCTCCAATGTGCTTTGCAGTAATTCCTCTTCTGTGCTTTCTTGCAGTCGTCTTGCCGAATTCAAAATACCGCCGCCTCTTTTCGCAATTTCTTGATAGGTCAGTCCCTGTATTCTATCTCGAAATTCTTGTTCACGAGTAGCGGCAAAAACCAAATGTGTGTGGGAATCACACCAGCAGGGAAAAACCATCTTGCCGCTTACGTCTATGATTTCCCTTGCAGTCTCAGGACAATTTTTCATTTCACCAAAATCTGCAATTAAACCATCTTCAATCAATAAAAATGCATTTTTGATACTTGGCAAAATCGCCATGTCTTTGCCCGCAACCCATTTGACAGGATTGTTTTCTTCAACTTGTACGAGGTTTGTTATGTTTTTTAGAAGTATTTGCATGTTTTTTTAAGAAAATTTAATCTTACTGTTAATGTTTTTGTTTTTTATGCAACTATAATAGTGGAGACTTTTTAAAAAGGTATTAAATTTGAATGTTACTTACTTGATTTTATTTTTGAAGAGTATATACTTGATTGCTGATTTGAATTGAAACTAAATATTGTATGTTTTAGAAGTTGGAATAAGAATCATTAATTGCTGACACAATAGTACTAAAAAACGAGAATTAATTTATTATGATAGATTTAGATTGCAGACTTTTAGATAAATTAGAGGAATATGTTGCTGGTAAAATAAGTGAGGAAGAGGCAGGGAGATTTGAAGCAGATTTGGTGAAAGATTCGGACTTGGCTCAAACATTTTCATTTTTTATGGAGTTTGAAGCCGAAAAAGAAAATTTTGGTAGGTGTGTATTCAAACAAGAATTGCAGAAGATAGATGATGAAATGATTGGTGGGGTGGTGGATTGGTGACTGGTGGATTGGTTATTTGTTTCCAAAACTATTAATTGTCAGTTTTTTGTATAAAAATAAGCCATCACTTACTTTAGTTTTTTGTTGCAATAGTAACAAGTTACCAATCCACCAGTCACCGATAATTAACCACCAACCACCATTTTGACACCAGATTTTTTACCTTTCTCATCCTCCAATTGCAGCAAATAAACCCCGCTGTCAAGGCTACTGACATCCAATTGCAGTTCATTACTCATTCCTCTTTGGAAGGAAATGTTTGGGTGAACCTGTACTTGTCTGCCAACCATGTCGTAAATGGTCAAATTGCCTTTTGAAGCCATTGGGCTACTGATATGTAAGGTAGTCAGGTGATTAGAAGGGTTGGGCTGCAAGGATAATTGTATGTTGGTCGAAGTGCTGACAGGGATTTCTTCCACATCGGTTATCTCTTCTGCAAAACATACCGAAGCATCGGGTAGCTCAACTCCATTGAGGCTCGTAACATAGGAAATCACCGTAATCATCATTTCGTCGTCCGCAGTTGCACCCCAATTCACATTGCGAGGACCATCGTTCATATAAGTTGCTTGGTGAATCAAACCTTCGGACAAACGAAGCGGCAAGAAAGGGCTAAAAGTACGGGTGGGCGGATGTAGGTAATCATAATCAATGGTTTCGCATTCGGGAATGCCATTGTATTTGGAGGCACTAAAAATGTGGTCACCTTTTGTGCCAT
>JBGCDY010000731.1:0-3532 GCA_045105835.1 Chitinophagales bacterium | reverse complement strand
ACTGCTCCTCCATGCAAAGTTGAACAGTGCCTTCATTAATCACCTTAAAAATTAGAATAAGGTATGTCAAAGATACAAGTTTTTGAGTACAATGGACAAAACATTTCCTTTGATTTTGGAGATGGGAATCGAATGATTAATGCCACTGAGATGGCAAAAGGCTTTGGTAAGTTAACCGCTGGTTTCTTGAGGATGAAGCAGACCCAAGATTTTATAGCAATTCTTAAAAAGCGTTATGCGAATTCGCATAACGAAAATATATTGCGAGTAATTCAAGGAGGAGATGCAAAATTACAAGGTACATGGATGCACGAAAAACTTGCCCTAAAATTCGCTGCATGGCTTTCACCCGAATTTGAAGTATGGGTTTATGATAGAATCCATGAACTCCTTCAAAAAGGCTATACCACTCTTCGCCCTCAAAAGACCCGTTCGATTTCCTTCATTTATTTCTTCAAAGCCCTTCACCTCGACAGAATCAAAATAGGCATGTCCAAAAACGTGCATCAACGTTTGGGAACCGTTCAGTCACTCTCACCCGTCGAATTGGAACTCATCAAAATCATTCGCACCAACGATACCTATCCAAGCGATGTGGCAATTCACGCACTGTTTCCACACCTTCGATTGCACAACGAATGGTTTACACTTGCTCCCGAACTTCAAGCCTTCTTGGACGAATTGGACAATGTACCCATCAGTGAAGCAGCCGCACATTATGAGCTTCAAATCGTTCGGTTGCGGAAAGAATTGGAGGCAGAACGCCAAAAAGTATTTCGCAAAAACCAGTTGATAGCAGACCTAACCCGACAATTGGGGAAAGTCCAACAAGAACACCACGAACTCTTGACACAATGGCAAGAACAAAAAGAAGCTCCTGCTTACCAATTGCCGCCCTCTGCTGCAATGCCTCAAGACTCCAATCTATCAGCTATCCATCAAACGATGTATTTACTCAAAGACAAACGCTACCATCAAGTTCATTGCAAGGACATTGCCTATTTCAAATCAATGCCGGGAGGAGCAAGTTGTGTGTTGTCCAATGGCGAAAGCTATCATTCTGAATTGAATCTAAAGGATTCCTTCAAACAATTGCCACCTCACCTATTTATCCAAGTCCACAAAAGCTATGTCATCAATCTGCGCCACCTGACGGCAATAGACATTGAAGGAAGAAGGCTCACACTTTGTCACTCAATCGACCTGTTCATTTCTATCAAACGCATGAAAGCACTGGTAGAGCGATTGCAGTTTTTGAAGAAAAAGGACAATCGGTAAAATGCTCAATAACGGTAGATTTTTCATCAATAGTGAGGAGCTTTAAAACCCTCATTATTGATGAAAAATTACTACAACAAACCCTTCAATCCCCTGCACCACCTGTATCCCGATTCCCTCAAGTACTAATCGCTTTCTCCTTCAAAGGCAAAGCACTGTACTTCGCAAAATTCGTTTTTTCCACAAATAAGGGTAAATAAAGTTATTCTATCATTGGGGGTTTATACAATATGGTATGCAAGCATTAACTTTAATAGAAGTTGTGGCATATTGTTTGCCCCTTTGAGGTGAATTTTAAATCTACTTTAAATATAGTCTTATCATGAAAAAACACACACTATTATCGTTGAGTACCTTGAAGTCTGTAAAGACATTGGATAAAAACCAAAAAAATGTTTTTATAGGAGGTCGTAGAGGAGAAGGGTTTATTCCCCCTCCTTCTAATACTGCAACGTCTGACGATGAAGTAGTTATAGGGAGCAGAAAGTCAGGGAGATATAGTTACACTCGTTGATTTTTTAACCACCTTTCTTAGGTAGTTATTTCTTTTAGAGGAAAAGACTTTATTTCTTCTCGCAAGAATTTAATTTTATTGTTAAAATTAAGCTGTTATTTTCCAAAATGCCATTTTTTACATAAAAATGGCATTTTTTTTGTTTTAGGTGCAGCATCAAGCTGTTATCAAAAATCAAGTTTATCACACTCACATGCACAAATTTACCTCAATATTATGGCTGTTTATACTTAACACTTCTTGGTGTTGGAGTTCAAATACAGTTACCTTGGATAGCCTAATGCAAGTATTGGAGGTGAGTCAAGAAGAGAAAAACCAAAAGACGGAATCCAAAATACTTTTGGAGATAGGAAAAGTATTTCAGGGAGAAAGCAAGTATGAAAAAGCCCTGGAATATTTAGACCAAGCAACTAAAATAGCGGAAGGAATAAATCATTATGAAGTATTGCATCAATCCTTGAAAGCAACTGCCTTGGTGAATTTATCGAAGGGAAATTACGAAGATTCCTATGCTTATCAATCACGCTTGCTCAATTTGTTCCAGTCTAAACAAGATTCTGTAAAAATTGCGAAAACCTATTACAACATAGGTTCTATTTTTTTCTATCAAGAGGACTTTAGCAAGGCCCTGGAGCAGTACCAAACAGCTATGGGCATAGCAGAAAGCCTAAAGGATAGTAACGTACTTTATATCTGCAATGCTGCAATAGGAAGCGTATATGGCGAAAAGAAAGACAGTCGATTGTCTTCTGCCTATAACTTGCGTTCCTTGGATATTGCGGAGGCGATGGACTACAAAGTAGGCATTGCTTATTCTGCTCGCAACTTGGGTTTGAGTTATTCAGCGCAGAAGGAATACCAAAAAGCCTTGGGGAACTTCAAAAGATCCTTGGAAATCATGCACGAAATGGGTAATTCATCTGGAGAGTCCATCAACCTGTGGTCTATCGGAACGACCTACAGCAAACTCAAAGAACACAAATTGGCACTGAATCATTTGGAAGATGCTTTGAAAATAGCAAATAAAGTAGGAGATAAATCCCACCTGCGAGAAATGTACGAAGACATTGCGGAGGCTTATTTCGAGGCAGGTAAGTTGGTAGATGCATACCAATACCAGAAAAAATATGTCACCTTGAAGGATTCACTGGTCAATGAGGAGAGGGTAAAGCAAATGTCTGATTTGCAGCATCAAAACGAACTGCAACAGACAGAATTGGAGGTACTGAAAAAAGACCAGCAATTGCAGAATATGCTCAAAATATTTTTGGGAGTCAGTGCTTTTCTACTGCTGTTGATTTCTACCTTACTGTACAGTCGCTACCGTTTGCAGACCAAGTCCAATGGATTGTTGGCAGATGCCAACTTAGCCATTCAAGAGCAAAACAAAAAGCTGGCTGCGACCAATAGTGATTTGGAGAAGTTTGCTTTCATTGCTTCTCACGACCTCAAAGAGCCTTTGAGAATGATTGGAGGATACAGTTCGCTAATCGAAAAGCGATACAGCGCTAATTTTAGTGACAATGCCAAGCAGTTTATGGGCTATATCAACGAAGCGGTAGAGCGAATGTATCAATTGCTCGACGACCTACTTGCTTACTCCAAATTGAATATTGAGGAAAAGAGTTACGAAAAATTCAACATGAAAAAAATGGTCGCTGATTTGGTGGGGGGCATTCAAGAGAACCATCCAGAAGCTGAGATTCATGTACAGAATCTACCCGAAAAATTGCTTGCCAA
>JBGCDY010000730.1:0-10901 GCA_045105835.1 Chitinophagales bacterium | reverse complement strand
CCAGGGCTATATGGCTGAATAAAGGCAAGGTAACTAGGAGATAAAATGGGACGGTCATTGCTCTTTGAAGGGTTTCCTGTAGACACTGTCAAGTCCACATTGTTCCAATCCTGACCTGTATGTTGAAAAATATTTGCCTTGTAAGAAAGTGTCACAGGTTCTTCAATACTGGCCGCTCGAATGTCGTAAATAGGCTTCCATCCAGCATCTTGTACGATGTATGAAAATTCAATTTTTGCAGTTGTAGGATTTTTACTGACGACCTTCAAAAGAACTTCCCCAATAGCCTTTGTTTTTTCGGACAGAACTTGCTGTAATTGTTTTTGGAGGCGAGTCGCACTGTTTTGCAGCTTTCCCCGTTCTCTATCCAGTTTCAATCGTTCTTTTTTAATCTCCATCAACTGTTTGCGGTAGAAAGTCATGACCTCCTTCAAATCCTGCGCAGACAAACCTTTGGTTTCTGTTCCCACTTTTTGACTATTCATATCCATCAGTTTTTCTTCACTCTGATAGACTTCAAGCTGACGGTTTACCCAATCCAACTCAAACTGAACCAATTCCAAGGAGTCTTCCAAATTTTCGATGACAGCTGATTTTTTAGGGTCGTTCAAATGGTCAATTTGAAAAGTGGCAGATAAAAGCTTGATTCCATCGTTTAGGGTCACTTGCAAGCTCTGACCATCTATTTTACTCGACAAATCCTTCAATAAAATATCACTTGCACCTGCTGGAATAGTCACTTGTGCAGTTCGAGTGATTTTGGCTTTTTGTTGGTAAACGGTTACATCTTTGATACTCGTACTTGCCTTGGTAGGAGCAGCTTGGAGGTGTAGGCTTTGAAGTAAAAAGAGGGTGAATAGTATGTTCCAAGCGAAAGAGGAGAATTTCATAATGATGAGATTGAGAAATGAATAAAATGTGTTTTCACTTCTTTTAGATGCGGTGCTTCCTGCTTTTGGTGTCTCATCCAATACGAATTGTTTTTCCGAGGCTTGGTTTATCTCCTAATTGGGGCAAATAAAAAACTGGTTAATCGGCGATAATTTTCGTCAATTAACCAGTTTTTTTATTGAGTAAAACCTACAAGTTTTAAACCCTGAACGTGAATTAGTATTTGTGCTTTATCTCGTTACACCACCATCAATCGGCAAAACAATAGCTGAGATAAATCGAGCTTCTTCAGAAGCCAAGAACAAATAACCATAAGCAATGTCAATCGGGTCAGCTGCCATTCTCACAGGAATCTGTTTGATGAAACCTTTGCTGATTTCTTCGGGAATTGTAGCAGTCATATCGGTCATGGTATAGCCAGGTGCTACCACGTTTGAAGTGATGCCATATTTACCCAATTCTAAAGCCATTGTTTTAGACATTCCAATCACTCCCGCCTTTGCAGCAGCGTAGTTGGTTTGTCCATAATTTCCTCTCAATCCAGTAGTTGAAGAAGCCGAAACAATGCGGCCATAGCGATTTTGTTGCATATAAGGTACTACCGCACGGGCGCAATAAAATACACCGTTCAAATTCACTGCAATAGAAGCAGCCCATTCTTCATCCGTCATTTTTAGCAAAGTCTTGTCACGCAAAATCCCCGCATTGTTGATGAGAATGTCCAGACGACCATTTTCTTCAAAAATTGTTTTTGCCGCTGCTTCCACTTGCGCCTTATCGGTCACAGATACTTTTTGGAAAGTAGCCTTGCCACCATTTGCTTGAATTCCTTCGGCAGTTTCTTGCCCAATATCCAACAAGTCCCAGATATAGACAGTTGCACCTTCTTTTGCGAACAATTCTGCAACCGCTTTTCCGATTCCTCTTGCGCCACCCGTTACGATGGCAACTTTATTTGCTAACCTCATATTTTGAAATTAATGAATGATTAAATTAATTGTGATTCTTTGACAAAATCCTTCAAGAGAATTATCAGAGAACTTAATTGTTCCAATTTTGGAGGCGCAAAAATAAAAGAAATTTGTGGGAAATTATTGGATTTTATGTCAGCTTGTTCTCTATGTCTTCAAAATCTTGGACATAGTGTTTGGAAGCAATGTAAAAAAGCAATATGGAAATCAGGACAGGAATAAAGGTTGCCGCAAATGCCCATCGAAGACTCAATGCACCATATTCAGGGGTCAAAGCATCACTAATCGCACCGACTACCAATGGCCCAAAACCCAAGCCAATGAAATTCAATACGAAAATGTAAATAGCGGAGGTGAAAGCCCTCATCTGGGCATTGACCAAACTAAGCGAAACGGCAATCGAAGGCGCAATGTACATAGGACTGAGCAATCCAATGAAAAAGATGGAAGCTACTGCAATGTTGGTATTGTCCGAAAAGTATAAAAAGGCAGAAGGAATCATGTTGAAAAAGCAGCCCAGCATCGGAATCCAAAGATACCACCTCAAATCCTTGTGGCGAAAGCGGTCAGCTAAAAAACCACTCAAAAAAGCTCCAATTCCTCCACCAATTCCAATCGCCAAACCAAGGATAATACTTACATCAAACAATTCTATGTGGTGAATTCTATTCAGAAAAGAAGGAAAAAAACTATTGGTTCCATAACTGTAAAAAGCTTGAAAGCCAGTGGCTAAAGAAAGGTAAACGAAAGTTTTTTTGGCGAGCAAAGTTTGAAGGACTTGCTTCAATGAAGTCTCTTCATGCATGGAAGGAGAAACTGGGTCGAAATGCCCTCTGATGGGTTCTTGAACGGTGAAATAGAAAAATACTGCAAATAGCCCTCCCGCCATTCCAAGAAAGTAAAATGCCACCCTCCAGCCATACAATTTGGCAATAAAACCACCAATCAGAAAGCCTACCAGAATACCCAAATAAATGCCTGTGGTGTAAATCGAAATAGCAGTTGCTCGTTTTTCGGGAGGAAAATAATCCGAAATGATGGAATGGGCAGGAGGGGTGCAGCCCGCTTCTCCAATGCCAACACCAATTCTGGTCAAAAGCATTTGGGGGAAATTCATGGCTCTGCCAGAAAGCACTGTCATGGCAGACCAAACCGTCAGACTGGCGGCAATGATGTTTTTTCGATTACTCTTGTCCGCAAACCGAGCAATCGGAATGCCCAATATGACATACAATGCAGCAAATGCCAAGCCTGTCATCATGCCCAACTGTGTATCACTCAAACCCAAATCTGCCTTGATGGGCTCTTGTAGAATCACAATCACCTGTCGGTCAATAAAATTGAACATATAGACCAAGGTCAGTGAGCCAAGTACAAACCATTTGTAATGAGGGCTTTCTTTATTTATCATGCTTTTGGATATAGGGTCTCTATCTTAGGGTAGGACAAAAATATCTAAAAATGACAAACAAATTCAGAAAAAGGATTATTTCTTAGGGCTGTGAAGTAGATTTTATTTTCGGTTCTTAGATTGAAGTTTGGCAGCCCTACGGATATATTTCTCCAAAACCTCTGCTGATTGCAGCCCTGTAATCAAAAATTGACCATCCAATTTTATAGACGGAACAATATTGATAAAGGCTTCTTTGCTTTCCAAAATAGCGGCTTGAACACCTGCTTGTCCTGCATCACTTTTCATGAAATTTTGTAAAATAGATTCCTCCACACCGATAGCTCTCGCTTGCTGCAATAAATAATCCGTAGCTTCAATATCTTGACCCTCTTCAAAATACCCATAAAAAAGCCTTTTCGCCAAGGCATATTTTTTGGTATTGTCCTCCACCAAATAAACCAAACGATGCGCCTCAAAACTTGAAGGAATTCGTTCGATGTATTTGTAATTGAAGTGAATGCCTTCTTTTTCAGCCTCCAACCTCAGACTTTTACCCATACCAGGTTTGGTCTTTTTGGCGAAAACAGATTTGGGAACACCTCCTTTGGGTATACTTGGGTAGAGAATATAAGGTTTGAGGTCAATCTCCAACTGGATATCGTCTGCTATTGCAGCCTTGACCCGCTCCAAACGAGCTTTGCCCAAATAACACCAAGGGCAAATAAAATCAGAAATGAGTTCTATGTGTACAGTTTGCATGTCGTTGTTTGAGGGCGATTTATTCGTTTTCGTAATTGGGGTAAGAGTTTTTGAAGATGGCTTGATGTAGCAGCATTTCTGCAATTAATTCCTTGCCGTCTTGGTCAAAAAACTGGCTACGTGTCCAATAACCCTCCGTTCGTCGACTCTCTCCCAAAGCCACAATCTCACGTTTGACCAAATATTTTCTCCCTACCAACAGAGGTCCATTCACCATACGCACCTCCAAATCTGCAAACAAACCAATCGAAGGTTGTTTGATTTTCCAGCCTGTTTTGTGAGCCGTGTACATCCCCAAAACGCTGACCATTTCTAGAGGAATGATGGCTTTGCCCCAAGGTGATTTGATAGGATTGGAGTAATAAGGAGATGTTTCGGTGATGGAAGCCAGTTTTTGATTCAAGGAAAAAGGATACAATGAACCCATGTTTTGGTCGGGCTGCATGGTTACCAACTCTTCTTCCTTTCCAGTCAGTCCCAGCTTCAAATCCTCCAAAATTATCAAACGGCTCGGCTTTCGGAGTTTTGCCATGCGTTGTTGAAGCAAAGTCTCATCTTGTTTCCCAATGCTTGCACTTGCAGCCAAAACAGGTGTGCCATCTGCTTTTTCTGCCCAGCATCGGGTGATGTTTGCACCCTCTTCTGGTATTTCGACAAAAGCCTTGACCTGTTCACCTTCAATAACCATGTTTTGGAAATGTGCTGAAAAACAACCTTTTTCGTACCACTCCTTGCCCCAAATTTTGACCAGTAAAGGCACAAATTGACTGAAATGAGTTGGGCCTTCAATGGGCGCATCCTTCAAACCCAAATCAGCAGCAACGTCACCATCATGCAAGGATTTGTGACCATCGTATTCTTGTTCTGCCAGCATTTGACGTGGAGATCTAAGAGGGCCAGACATAACTAAGGGCGTTTTGTAAGTAGTAGTTTTCATATAGAATGGTATTGAAGTGAGCTTTCGGCATTAAAAAGGGGATTCAAAGGTATGTTGTCAGACATTCAAAGGTATTAAGGAATAAATGAAAATTGAAATGAGAAGGGAAATTAAAAAAGCAACCAATATTAGTTCGCTGGTAGGGTGTCAATTTTTAAAAAACACTTAACACTGAAAATAATTTCAATTAACAATGATTTTTTTTAATCACGAATTATTGATCACATAACATTCAGTTAATGTTTAAAAGTTTTTGAATTAACCTTACCGAAAATTAACATTAAATTAATACAGAGTTGATGTAAGATTAATTTTAGTGCAATTTTTAATTCATATTCAAGATAGACTTTTGTCGTGAAATAAGTTCGGTAGATTAGGGAGTGTTTTACAAACATTTTAAGTCTTCAAAACAAGCGAACTTTTCTAAATATTCAATATTAAGCACAATACAATGAAACTTCGCTTAAGCCTTCTAAGCATTCTATTTTTAGTAGCCTTTCAGGTATCCGCACAGGTGCCACCAAAAGTTGATTACAAGTTTGGCAAAAACTTAAGTATCACAGCTGCTGACTCTTCTGCTCAATTAAAACTCAATATTCGATTCCAAAGCCTATTCAATTCTGAAAGGTCTTTGGCTTCTGGGGAAGATTGGCAAAGTTCTTTTATGATTAGAAGAGCACGTTTGAAAATGAGTGGTTGGGCAGTTAACCCAAACTTAAAATACAAAGTCGAATTGGCATTGTCCAACAGAGACTTAGGTTCCAAACATGATTTTGGAGAAACGAATGAAGCTCCAAAAATTGTTTTGGATGCGGTTGTGAAATGGAGGGTAAATAAGCATTGGACCCTTTGGGCAGGACAGACCAAATTGCCAGGAAATAGAGAGCGAGTAGTGTCTTCCCAAAAACTTCAAATGGTGGATCGTAGCTTGGTAAATAGCATTTTCAACATTGACCGAGAAATGGGAGCGCAGGTTCGTGGGAAGTTCAAACTTGGAAGTGGAGTCTTGAAACCCATAGCATCTTGGTCTTTTGGAGAGGGCAGAAATGTCACCAAAACCAATATTGGAGGTATTCACTATGTGACTCGATTAGAGTGGTTGCCGATGGGAGAATTTTCCAGCAAAGGAGATTATTTTGGTGCAGATTTGAAGCGAGAAAAAACGCCTAAACTGGCATTGGCAGGGGCTTACAGCAGAAATAATGGTGCGCCTCGTCAGAAGCAAAGCGGACGTTTTTTGATTGATGCAGACGGAGACTACTTAAGCAATGATTTGCAGACTATTTTTGCAGATATGATGTTCAAATACCAAGGTTTTTCCTTGATGGCAGAATATGCCCATAAAATTGTGGCGGATAAAGAGGTGAAAAACCGTGATGATTTACGCCTTCAATTGTTGGATGCAGATGGACGCAGCTATTATACAGGAGCAGGTTTGAATATTCAAGCGGGTTATTTGTTTGATAAAAACATTGAAGTATCAGCTCGTTATACGAATGTTAGCCCTGATACAGAAGCTAGCTTCACAGGAGTAGATGAATATACTTTGGGGATTTCAAAGTATATTGTAGGTCATGCATTGAAGCTGCAAGGGGATGTTTCATTACTTAGCACTGAAGGACAAGCAGACAATGACTTGCGTTATCGCCTTCAAATGGAGTTTCAGTTTTAAAACTTCTTGATAGAAAGAGGCTTTGATTTTGCTCCTAAAAAACCAATTTTAAAAAATAATTTTGATTGATTCCTTGTGTCTCAATAAAGAATTTTATCTTGGGCTTCCAATCCACTCCTATGGATTGCTTCAATCAAATTACCATTAATAAAACACGTAAAAAAAATGGATCCATCTTTAATCGTCATGTGGGTAGGGTTTATCTTTGCCTCCTATTCTGTAGTAGGGAATGATGTTATTCAGACATTAGGTACTTTCTTGACTTCCAATGAGAAAAAAGTTAAATGGTACGTTTTATGGGCTTTTGCCGCCAGTATCATGGTTTTTACTTTGGTCAATGGCTATATGCAAAACGATATTGATTATGGTCGTTTAGACAAGTTTGACTTAGATGCTATTAGCTACAATTGGTATTATGTATTGCCTCCCTTGGTTTTATTGTTGATTACCCGCTTTGGTATTCCAGTGAGTACGACCTTTATGGTACTGACCTTATTTTCGTTGAGTAGTATTCCCAATGATTTGGCTAGCATGACAGCATCGGTATTTGATGCAGATGCAAAATTAGGAGGAATGATTCAAAAATCCATCATGGGTTACCTCATTGCCTTTAGTTCCGCAATCGTCATTTATGGACTGATTTCTCGTATTACAGAGAAGAAGTTCATGGAGAATCCTGTTCAAGACAAACACCGACCTATTTGGGTAGGACTTCAATGGTTTACGACAGGTTTCCTTTGGTACCAATGGTTGACCCAAGATTTGGCGAATATCTATGTGTATCTAAAAGGAGGTGCGGATCTTTCAGTAGGAGGGTTCATCATATCACTTTTGATTTTGGTGGGCTTATTGGGTTATATTTTCTATGCTGCTGGTGGAAAGGTTCAGGATGTGGTAAGAGAAAAAACCAATACGGTAGATATTCGTGCAGCCACCTTTATTGACTTTATCTATGGAGTCATTCTATACATCTTCAAATACAACTACTTAGATCTATTTGAAGCCAAACTTCCGATGAGTACTACTTGGGTTTTCATTGGTTTGTTGGCAGGTCGTGAGATTGGTATCCGCTTGAATCTGGAAGGAAAAATCAGCAAAAAAATTGCTCAGATGGTCTTTGCTGATTTGGGTAAGGTATTCTTTGGTTTGGTAGTGAGTGTGGTATTGGTATTCATCATCAAATTGATTGGAGGATAGCATTTAGCTTGATAAACAAAAGATTAGTGTAAACAAAAAACACCTTTCGGAAATTTCTGAAAGGTGTTTTTTGTTTCATTGAAGGCTTGAGTAAAGTGTGACTTCTGAATTCTTATTTTACTCCACAACACATTTTATCTCCAAGTCTACCGTTCTGCCCATCATAAAACCTCCCTTTGGACCTATTCCATAATCCAAACGGTCAACCGTAATTTCACCCAAAAACTGTTGGTTGGAATAAGTGAAGGGAATCTCGACTTCTTTGGTAATGCCATGCATGGTCAGTTTACCTTGAGTGATATAACCTGAATTGGATTGGGTGACGGTAGAAGATACAAAACAAATCGTCGGGTACTTTTCGACTTCAAAATGTTTTTCGTTTCGCAGGTGTTTGTCCCTTGTGCTGTTGCCTGTATTGACGGTGGTGGCATCTACACATACATTGAAGTTGGAATTGCTCAAATCTTGGGGGCGGAAATCAACCGTTCCTTTCATGCCTTTGAAAGAGCCTTCTACGGTATTGAAGCCCATATTAGAAATCTCAAAAGATACTTGGGATTGCTCACTCTGAATGTTTTGTGCGCTGCAAAAGTAGCCATTGAAGAAGAATGCGAAAGCAATAAATAAATGAATTTTCATGGTGTTGTTTATTTTTGTAAAAAAATAAGAGGGAAGTTTTGACCCTATCGTACTGCAATAGGTTTAGCGGCTGCCATGAACAAACAGAAAATAGACTCCTTATGTTTGCATTTGTAAGAGTTTGAATTTTGAAGCAGCATATAGAATCGCAAAATTTATTGTTACTTTCGCCGCTTAAAACACATCAAAAAATAAAACAAAAATAGCATAGAATGGAGTATAAAAAATTGGGAAGCAGTGGATTGAAGGTATCCAAAGCTTGTCTGGGAACGATGACTTTTGGTAAACAAAACAACCAAGCGGATGCCAATGAGCAGATGGATTATGCTTTGGATCAAGGAGTAAATTTTGTGGATACAGCAGAAATGTATGCGGTTCCGCCTTCAGAAGAAACCTATGGAGCCACGGAAAAAATCATCGGTAATTGGCTGAATGCGAACCCTCAAAAACGGGCAGGAATTGTTTTGATGACCAAGATTGCAGGGCCTGGTCTGGCGTATGTGCGTGGCGGCGACAAAATTAGAGGAAAACACATTGCTTCTGCCGTGGAAGATTCATTGAAGCGAATGCAGACCGACTATATTGATGTTTATCAATTGCATTGGCCCAATCGAGTGAGCCCACACTTCAACAATCACTGGTTTGGCAAAGCCGATTTTTCTAAGGTAAACCCAGAACAAGAAACGGCAGAAATGTTGGAGGTTTTGAGGGCATTGGATGACTGTGTGAAAGCGGGTAAAATTCGCTTTTGTGGCTTGTCGAATGAGTCTTCTTGGGGTATTGAGAAATACATGCAATTGGCGAAAGACCATAACTTGCCCAAAATGGTTTCGGTGCAAAATGAGTTCAGTTTGATTCAAAGCAAAGATTGGCCTTTTGTGACCGAATCTTGTGTCTTGAACGATTTGGCCTACCTTCCTTGGTCGCCTTTGGGTGGCGGTGTATTGTCAGGAAAATACTTGAATGGACAGTGTCCAGAAGGAAGTCGTTGGAGCTTTAGAGGAAGACATGGTAATTTTCGAAATCAAGAAATGGTGCATCTTGCAGTTCAGGCTTATGCAGACATTGCCCAAAAACATGGCATGACTACGAGCCAATTGAGTTTGGCGTGGGTACATCACTTTGATTGGGTGACTTCCACGATTATTGGTGCTACTAAAATGTCACAATTGAAGGAAGATTTGGCGGCTTTTGAGATGAATTTGAGTGAGGAGGCATTGAAGGAGGTGAATGAAGTAGCGCAGCGGTATTTGATGCCTTATGTTTAGGGCGAATAATTTATAGATTTCGTAGAGACGTTGCATTGCAAGGTCTTAGCACTACAAGGTCTTTGGAATGTTGATTTTCAAATCATAATAGTAGACGTTGCAGTGCAACGTCTCTACAGAATTTCAATACACCTAACCACAGATTTTACCATATTTATCCGACTCAATTGCCCCAGTGAAAACGCTTGCATAAAACGGTATTCCTTCATTCCCAAAGCTTTCATGATTTCTTTTGGAGTGACAAATCCCTTTTTATATTCTCCTTCAATTTTGCCATAAAAATCTTGCAAAAATTGCAGTTTGTTTTGCAGCCTTGGTTTGGCATCGGAAAAAACGGGTTGGTGATTGCAGAACATCACTTCAAAATCTAATTCCAATAGTTTCTGAATGGAAGTGATTTGTTCTGCAATATTTTCGTCTCGCATAAACACTTTTACATAATCATGCACAAACAAATCTCCCGAAAAAAGCCATCCTCGATTGGGTTCGTACAAACTGATTTGGTCGATGGCATGACCTGGTGTATCCAATACTTCAAAGGAAAAAAGCCCATTTGGAGTGATAAATTGTTCATTTTGAGGCAAAGGGAGTGTTTGAGCTTTGGGCATTTGACCCCATGTCACCCAACGAGCAGGTTCGACTTTGGGGGGATTTATTAGAATCTCACAACAAAGAGGAGAGGCATAAGCTTCAATACCTTTGAGTTGTTTGATGGCTTCGATATTCCCAGAATGGTCTTCGTGGTGGTGGGTGACGAGGATTTTTTGTACAACTTCTTTTTTGAGGGCATTCAACAATTCTTTTCGGATACGGGGTTGCCCTGTGTCTATCAGTACCCCATCAATCAAATAACTGTAAACATGCATTTGAGGTTTGCCGAAAAGATTAGAACCTAATTTGAAGTAGGTGAGGTCTTGGAAGGTTTTCTTTTGAAGAAAGTTCATTGAGGGGATTTTTTTGAAGGGCAAAGGTCAAAGGTAAGGCAAATTCAAATTAAATACTCAAATGAAAATTCAATCAACTCATTATTAGTGAATTTAATATTTAAATTTATCTGATACTTTAATTAACTTTAAATCAAAAAAATATTCCCTTTTTACTCAATCCTCTTCAGTCTCCCCTTTCTTCGGCAATCGTCCAGCCTGCTTCAATGCCGTATGAATCATCCATTCCA
>JBGCDY010000729.1:0-3262 GCA_045105835.1 Chitinophagales bacterium | reverse complement strand
CAAATAGAGGATTCTTTTTTACTAAATTTGACCAAACCAAAAGTTAGCAAAAAACATGACTTATCAAGAGTTGGGACAATTCATCAAACAGGAACGAAAGAAATTGAAGCTGACGCAGAAAGAGTTGGCGGATTTGGCGGAAGTCTCCTTTAGAACTATACAGAATATAGAGAAAGGTGATAGAATCAGTGGAAAAATACTAAATAAAATTTTAGAAGTATTGAATTACACAGCGATTGTTAATATTGAAGTCAAGTCAATAAAAAAATCAAAAAGCACATAATATTTGTGCTTTTTTTATTTATCTTTAACCTTCAAAATATAAAGGCACTGTGTTCCCTGAGAAAGTTCAACAGTGCCTCATTATTTCACCTTCAAATAAATGAAGTATGTCAAAGTTACAAGTTTTTGAATACAATCAGCACAAAATCACTTTTGATTTTGGAGATGGCAATAGAATGATCAATGCTACCGAAATGGCTAAAGTATTTAACAAAAAAGTGAATAATTTTTTACGTCAAAAATCAACGGAAAACTATATAAAAGCATTGACTGAACATTTGATGAAAAAGAAGAATAAGAGTGAAACGCTAATTAGCGTTTCACTCCAAGAACAAATCATCCGAGTTGTTAAAGGGAATTTTAGCAATGGTCATGCGCAAGGAACATGGATGCACCGAACACTGGCATTGCGTTTTGCACAATGGCTTGATCCGAAATTTGCAATTTGGGTAGATGAAAAAATCCAAGAACTACTCCATCAAGGCTACACTTCTATTCACCCTCCCAAAAACATCACCTATATTTACTTCATCAAATCTGTTGAACTCAATCGGGTGAAAATTGGTATGTCTAAGAGTGTTTATCAGCGATTTGTAGATTTAAGAATTGCCAGTTCGGATGAGTTGGAAATCCTCAAAATTGTTCGAGTCAATGCCACTTATCCTACCGACCGAGCCATACACGTTTTGTTTCCCCACCTTTGGATACATGGAGAATGGTTTCAACTGACCACCGAACTTCAAGCCTTTATTGATGGATTAGAAACGCTTTCGACTCAAAAAGATCTATTGAAATACGAGCGTCAAATTGCAGAATTGACCGCCCAGATTGCAGTTCAAAAACAGAAACTGTTCAGAAAAAACCGCCTAATCGAAAGTCTAACCAAAGAATTGGGACAAATTCAAAAGGATTACCAACAATTGAAGAATACGTTTTCCCTCACCAAAACCCTCCCTTCTCGCTCCAATGAAGCAATCAAAACTACTTCCCTTTCAGATATTTACTTCGATAAAATCTATCTGCCTAAAGAGGGAGAATGGCTGCAAATAGACCTCCAAGACATTCTCTACTTCAAAGTTGATGGAAGAGAAGCCTTGTTGTTTACCAGCAATGGAGAAAGTCATACCATTCCTTTGAGTTTTCAAAATCTTTTGGCAGAATTGGGCGGCAAGTATTTTGTTGAAATCCACCGAGGATGCGCCCTCAATTTGAAACACCTCAAAGCCATTCGCCTCAAAAAAAACAAAGCGGTGCTCTCTGGAAATGTCACCCTGCCTATTTCGAGGCGAATGTTGGAGAATTTGGTGGAGCGAATTAAGGTTTTGAAATAGCTCTTTTTAAAAAAACCTCCAATAGTTTGGGCTATTGGAGGTTTATGTGTGAGAAGTACTTTAAATTTTTTATTGAAATTTCCCTTACTCCTCTATCCGCTTCTTCCGCAAACTAAAATTCGGCTGAATCAAATAAATCGTGCCAAAGGTCATCAGCAACAAAGCCAAATTGAGCAAGCCCCATTCGGAGAGAGTCGGAATATCATTAGGTACTCCTTCTCCCGCCAAAATCTTTTCTCCCGCCAAAATCTTTTCGCCTGCCACATCATTATAAGCAAAATCAATAATTTTCAGGCAGTTAGTCGCCACTATTGGGTCTGAAATATCTGCCATAGTATTGATTTCTACCTGCACCCAACCATAATGTGTATCTGCACCAATAGAAAATTCTACTCCTATATAACCTGTTTGATTTTGAATAGGGGGAAAGCTTACCCTCCAGTTTGGGTCTCCAGAAGCATAAAAAGCGGATGAATCCTCAATTCCCGTCTCGAATAAATATGCTTCAGAAGCACTAGTTACTCCAGCACTAATAGTAGCCCCATAAGGCATATTCCTTGGTTGGTACTCGGAATCATAACTAGTGTAAGTTCCCATCAGTTTAGAAGGATATGCACCGAGTGAACCTCCACTATTTGTAGGAAAATAAATATACACTGAATTTTCGACATATCTTTCGCTATTGGTAGGATAGGCAGCTGTCTCAGCGTATATCAAAAAAGTCATATCTGCACCTACAAAATGTCCAGACGATACCTGTTTTCCATCGAAGTCTAAAAAGATATGCTTTGCAACTGTATTTATTGTTGAAGAACTTGCAGGGGTACTAATATTCGAACAAATTTCAAAATCGGGAATGTCCACATACACGATATCCGCCTCTACTTGTTGGGGGGCGAGGGCCAAGAAAGCCGTTCCCAAGGTGGAATAGGCTTGTAGTTGTTTGGACAGAGAAGAAGAATTGTTATTTTTTTGTTTCATTATATACTATCATTTAAAAAAAAAGAAAGAATAGGTTTCTATCGTTTGGCTTTGCGGGTCATTCGTTTTGTTTTTTCAGCTTCTCGCTTGGCGATGTGTTTATCCATCTTTTGCTGTTGCTCGGGATTCAACATCGCTCTAAGTGCCTCTCGTCGCTCTTGTTTGATACCTTTCATGCTCGTCTTTTTGGCTTGTGGAGTCTTATAGCTTGACTTTCGGGCATCTCTCAGCTTTTTGTTGGTGTCGAGGTAGATGTCTATGACCTGTTGTTGTTGTTTGGGGTTCAGTTGGTACTGCTTGGTCATCTGTTTGGAAGCACGTTCTGCCCGTTCTTTGGGAGTCTGCACTTGTCCATGCGGTGTTGGTGCTTGAACAGTCTCTTGCGCCCAAAGTCCTGTGTTGCCTACCAAAAGCAATAAGGCGGTAAGGAGTACGCATTTCTGAAAATAGTGTTTGAACATAATTTTATGTATTTGATTTTGTGAAAAAAATATTGAAAAGAAATAATTTTAATTTTATTTAATATTTTGATTATGAAATGTTTGAGTGCGATGTGACAAGAATTTCTTAGCATCCTTCTGTGACAAAATTTGTCAATTTACATCCCCCTAAGCCCCTTCAAAGGGGGAATTCACGCCAAAACTCCCCCTTTGAAGGGGGCAGGGGGG
>JBGCDY010000728.1:0-13546 GCA_045105835.1 Chitinophagales bacterium | reverse complement strand
TGCTTTCTGGCCCTGCAATGGGAGAAACGTAGTAAGTCGTATTGGGAACGATGTCTGTACTGCTTTCTAGAGAGAAACTACCATCGGTGTTTGAAGCCAATACAGTTCCCAATTCATCATTGGAACTCGTGTGCAAAACATACCCGCCAACGGCTTCACTGTCCAAACCAAAACCACTATGGTCAACACTGATAGAACTACCTGCACAAAGCACCTCCATGGCATTTGATACCGTTCCTGGGTCGGAGGCGGCTACTACGGTGACCGTCATTTCGGATACATCTTCACATCCTGGTTCAGAACTAACAGTAAGGGTATAAGTTGTGGTTTCGGTTAGGTTTGCTATTGGGTTGGGGCTTGTAGGGTCGCTCAAACCTTCACTTGGACTCCAAAGGTAGCTTTCTCCACCACTTCCGCTAAGTTCTATAGCTTCACCCGAACAAGCATTTAAGTCTGGTCCTGCATCTGCAATCACCGTCACAGGAGTGACTACAATGGTGTCAATGTCTTCACAACCTGTAGAAAAATCAGTAGCTATCAAAACATAGGTGACAGGCTCAGTAACAGATAAAATAGTTGGATTCAAAACGTTTGGATTGTCCAAACCTGTGAAAGGCGACCATACAAAAGTATCTGCCCCAAAAACAGTTCCATCCAACTGAAAACTTTCTCCTATACATACCTTAGCTTCACCAATCACATCCACAGTGATGTCTGCCAAAACGATGTCACATTCTTCGACATTGAACTGGAAATCTCGAATGTTTTGACTCAACAAAACACCATCACGGTATTCTGATACACAAATTCCTACCACAAATTGACCTGCTGCATCGGGAAATCCTCGCAACTCACCACTGGAAGGGTCGATCGTTATTTGCGGTGTACCACCCAATTGATTGATTTCGGAATAAGGCGCACTCCATACGATAGGGTCGTAAGGTGGCGGATGGACAACTACAGGTTGTGGGTTGTCAGGATTTGCTCCTTGAAAAGGGGTACAAAGGGAGTAAACCAACTCATCTCCGTCCAAATCCAATTCTGAATGGTCAAATACCAATGGACTATTGGCGCAGATTAAAATTGGAGGAAAATTATTGAATTTTGGAGAACTGTTGTGGCAAGGTTCTGTTGTCGAATCAGCCTCTGGAATAGCGATTATATAGGTACTGCCCTGGTCGTTGGGACTGGATAAGTTGTCAATAGTTTCGTTTCGGCAGCAACGTTGGTAAACAACATTGTAGCCTCCTGCAATGGGAGGTAGGTTGACAATGGTCTGATAAAGACCTCTCTCTACACAAACATCAGGTGTGTCTTCCAAACAAAGACCTGCAGTATTCAAAGGTACATTGATAACTTCGGGGTTGGGGAGACTCAAATTTTGCTGCTGAATTCCATTTGCATCAAAAATGACGACGTTTGCAGGGTCGTCAAAATCTGCACAGTTTACACAGTTGCAGTCTCGAAAAATCTCCAAACTGATTTGGTAATCGTCTCCTCCTATACAGGTATAAGAGATTTCACCTCCAATAAGGTGACGGGCTTCTATGCTATTGAACGGAACAAATAGCACAACCAATATAAATAGGGTACATAAGTATTTGATTGACTTCATATTAATGATTTTGTTTAGTGGAGCTTAAAAGTACGTTTTTTTGTGAAAATTATGGAATAAGAGGTTAAAATTGCTTAATTATTTGGAGGACACCCCCAAATGAATGTATTTTTAATGCAGTTAGCTATAAAAATGACAAAACACCCTCTTTTATGTTTGATTTCGACAAGTGGCAAGAGATTTTTAGCATCATCCAAAAGCACAAATTGCGAACTGCAGCAACTGCTTTTGGCGTGTTTTGGGGGATTTTGATGCTCATCATTCTTTTGGGGGCAGGACAAGGGCTTCAAAATGGGGTGATGAAGGACATGGTGTTGGATGCCACTAACAGTATTTGGTTTTTCACAGGGCGTACTTCTTTGCCTTACAATGGAATGCAACCTGGACGAGAATTGAAATTTACCGAAGAGGATTTATTGGCGGTGGAAGAACAGATTGAAGGAATCGAATTTATAGCACCTGAAAATTTTTTGGCGGGTAGCTTCAATATTGTAAAAGGCACAAAATCAGCTCCTTTTATGGTCTTGGGTGCAGGGAAGGATTACTTCAATATCAAGGTACACCAGGAGTATTTGAAGGGGCGAAAATTGAATTTTAACGACAATTTGGGCAGCCGAAAAGTCTGTGTGATTGGTGACAGGGTTTCGGAGGTGCTATTCGAGGAGGACGAAAATCCGATTGGTGCGTATATAGACATCAAGGGAGTTGCCTTCAAAATAGTAGGACTCTTTCACGATGATGGTTGGGGAGGGCGTTTTTCAGAGCGAATTTATACTCCTTTCAGCACTTTTCAGCAGACTTTCAATCCAAGTAAAAGCGTGCGTTTGTTTGCCGTAACCACAAAAGAAGGCACTTCTGGTGGAGAATTGGAGGATAGGGTTTTGACGCTTTTGAGGCAAAGACATACGGTGAGTCCCGATGACAATCAAGCCTTTTGGACACACAACCAAGAGGACAACTTTAACCAAATTACCAACCTGTTTTTGGGCATCAAATCTTTTATTTGGCTCGTGGGAATTGGTACTTTGATAGCGGGAATTGTAGGCATCAGCAATATCATGATTATTGTGGTCAAAGAACGCACCCGTGAGATTGGTGTCCGCAAAGCAATGGGCGCAACACCAAATTCTATTGTGGGTTTGATTCTGCAAGAGTCCATTTTGATTACCTCGATTGCAGGTTATTTGGGCGTTCTGGTGGGCGTAGGTTTGTTGGAGGGATTGAATTATGTATTGACCTTGGCAGGGGAGGGGGTTCCTTATTTTGCAAATCCTCAAGTTGATTTTCCTGTGGTGATTGCTGCGGTGATTGTCTTGATTTTGGCAGGTACATTGGCAGGTTTGTTTCCTGCAATGCGGGCCGCAAGGATTAAACCTGTGGAAGCACTTAAGGGGTAAGGGATTTCGCAAATTCAAAGCTCAAATGCAAATTTTGAATTTGCTTCTTGTGCATTCTATTAGGTCGCAATAAGATTTGAACACACGCAACTCAAAAAAGAAATACTATGTTTGATTTTGATAAATGGCAGGAGATTTTCTACACAATGGGTAAGCACAAGTTGCGGACTGCATTGACTGCCTTTGGAGTGTTTTGGGGCATTTTTATGTTGGTCATTTTGTTGGGTGCGGGCAATGGGCTGTACAATGGAGTGATGCAGGGTTTTGACTTCAATAAAAATGCTGTTTTTGTTTGGTCTCAACGGACAGGAATTCCCTACAAAGGCTATCAAGCGGGAAGACCTTTGCAGCTGAAAAATGAGGACATAACCGCCATTAGAGAAAATATTTCGAGTGTAGAAATTGTCTCTCCTCGTTTGCAGCTTCAGGGAGGATTGAATACGACTTATGCGGATAAAAGTGCTTCTTTTCAAATCAATGGCGATTATCCCAGTTTTTTGAATGTGAAAGGCTTGTTGATTGAAGAAGGGCGTTTTATCAACGATTCTGACATAAATGAAAGCCGTAAAACTGCGGTTATCGGCAAAAGGGTACAGGAGGTTTTGTTTGGAGAAGAGACAGACCCAATAGGCGAACACATTGAATTGGGAGGCGTACCTTTTAAGGTAGTGGGGATTTTTGATACAAAGGGAAAAGGTGAAGACTCGATTGAAGATTTGCAGTCCATTTTTATTCCTTTGACTAGCTTACAACAAGCATTTGGGCGTGGAAATGAGATAGATTGGTTTGCTTTGATTCCCAAAAAAAATGTCTCATCGGCTGTGGTAGAAGCGGAGGTGAAAACACTTTTGGCACAAAGACACGATGTATCTCCTGAGGACAAACGGGCTTTTGGTTCTGCAAATTTGGAACAAGAGTTTGGGGAGATTCAAACACTTTTTGGAGGGATTCGGGTATTCAGTTGGTTGGTGGCGATTTTTACCATCATTGCAGGAGTTGTGGGAGTGGGAAATATCATGATGATTTTGGTGAAAGAACGTACCCGTGAAATTGGCATTCGCAAGGCTTTGGGCGCACATCCTGCTTCGATTATTGGGATGATTCTACAAGAGTCTTTGGTTTTGACGAGTGTGGCGGGTTATACGGGTTTGGTCAT
Organism: Chitinophagales bacterium; assembly: GCA_045105835.1. Taxonomy (GTDB): domain Bacteria; phylum Bacteroidota; class Bacteroidia; order Chitinophagales; family UBA2359; genus JAUHXA01. The sequence goes on along the minus strand of JBGCDY010000728.1, from coordinate 9,378 downwards.
GGGGGTTTTGGCGGTTGAAGGTATCAACAGTTTGCTGAAAAATTTTAACCTCGAAAGTGAGTTTTTTGCCAATCCTGAAATAGATTTCAATGCGGCATTTTGGGCAATCGTGGTTTTGTTAGTGGCTGGAACTTTGGCGGGCTTGGTGCCTGCTTTGAAGGCTGCAAGCGTGGATCCTGTGGTGGCTTTGAGAAGTGAGTAAGGTAAATGAATGAAAATCAAAATGAGAATGAAAATTAAAAGTACATTTCAATTAGCTAAAAACCTGAGTAGTCTGATTTTACAAAAGAACTGAATAGCCTATTATCAAAAGAGCCGTCTAATCTTCAAAGGAATAGACTACCGTAGTCTCATCTCACGGCTGAAATAGTAACTCAATAAAACCTATTCCTGTTTTCTCTAAGACAGGAATCACCCAAAATTTTGCTTAGTTTTACAGCCTTCTTTAACTCTTCAAAAAGAATATATGGCTGCTAAAACACTTGAAATCATTTACATTGCCGACCCTATGTGTTCATGGTGTTATGGCATTGCGCCCGAAATCACCAAATTGAAAAAAGCCTATGCGGAAGAAGCCAAATTTACCCTAATTATGGGAGGTTTGAGAGTGGGAGGTGGAGATGCTTGGAATGAGGAATTCAAAAGTTTTTTGAAGGAACATTGGAAGCATGTAGCGGATGCAAGCGGTCAGGAATTCGGGAGTAAAATTTTTGAAAGAGAGGTTTTTGACTATGATACGGAGCCTGCTTGTCGTGCGGTGAGGGTAGTCCGAGACATTGTACCTCAAAGAGAATATGATTTTTTCAAAGCCATTCAAAAAGGTTTTTATATAGAAAACAAAGACCCCAAATCGGTCAGTTTTTATGAGCCAATCTGCAAGGAGTTGAATATTCCATTCATCGTTTTTCGCTCCAAATTTCTTTCTCCAAAATACAAAGAATTGCTGCAATTGGATTTTGATGTGTGCAAAAACTGGGGCATACAGGGATTTCCTACCATTGTTTTGGGAATTGATGGACAGTATAAAATTGCGTCAAATGGGTATGCGAAATTTGAAGTTTTGAAGGAGAAGGTTCAAAATTTGATTGCAGTAGTAAGAAATTGAGTGGTATTTGATCCAATGAATAGCGAGTGTTTTCAAACACTCGCTATTCATTGAAATTTACTTTCATCACGAAGTGCTACTTTCCTCATCCAACAAAGATTTGAAATAGTCGTAAGTCGCATATTGAGCCCGCAAAATTTCTTTTTCATTGCGTTTGAAGGGGTTCCCTTCTGCTTGGTTGTGAATGCGTGCTTTTATATTGTCGTGCCATTGAAACGACAATATTTTTTTGAGTCGAGTCACTAACTTTGGGTCATAAATCGGACAGGCTACTTCAATACGCCTTCTAAGATTGCGCTCCATCCAATCTGCTGATGAAATATAACACTTTTCTTCTCCTCCATTGCAGAAAATGTAGACCCGTGAATGTTCGAGATATTTATCCACAACACTGATGGCTTCAATGTTGTCGCTCAGTCCAGGAACTCCAGGTCTTAAAGAACAAATGCCTCTGACAATGAGTTGGATATCAACCCCTGCTTGTGATGCATCATAAAGTTTTTCAATCATGCCTTCATCGTTCAGTCCATTCATTTTGGCGATGACATAGGCTTCTTTGCCCTCTTTTGCATTGGCGATTTCGATATCAATGTAGTCAAACAGTGTATTGACGAGGTGATTGGGCGAAACCAGAAGGTGACTGAAGACCGTACTGGGGGAAGGATATTGATTGTGTTCTATGATTTTGAAGACTTTGAGTACCTCTTTGGTAATGCCTTTGTGGGTGGTGAGAAGGCTATCATCCGAATAAATTCGAGAGGTATCTTCATTGAAGTTGCCCGTCGAAATATTCGCATAGTGAACGATTTTACCCTCTTCTTCTCGTCCGACCAATAGCAATTTACTGTGTATTTTAATACCTTGTTGCCCGTGTATCACCTTCACGCCTTCCGCCTGCAATTCTTTTGCCCATCGAATATTGGCTTCTTCATCAAACCTGGCTTGGAGTTCGATGACAACCGTCACATCCTTTCCATTTTTCTTCGCATTGATGAGGGCATTGATGATATTGGAGCGTTTGGCGACTCGATAAAGTGTCGCTTTCACATATTTGACCTGTGGGTCTATCGCTGCTTCCCTCAAAAAATCAATAATGGGGTGAAAAGATTGGTAGGGAAAATGAAGCATGATGTCGTGCTTCTTGATGATTTTGAAGATACTGCGATTGGGGCTGATGTCCTTGTGTGCCAAAGGTGGGTTGGGGCGATTGTTGATTATTGGAGAGCCCAAAGTAGGGAATCCCATGAAGTCTTTGAAATTGTGGTACCTACCTGCCGCAATGAGGTTGTCTTCCTCTGTAACATTCAGTTTTTTGATTAAGAATGACAGTAAATCTTGGTCAATTTCTTGGTCGTGTATGAATCGCACAGGTCGCCCTTCCTTACGTCTTCTGACCGCAATACTCATCAATTCTAAGAAACTTTTGGATACATCATTGTCTATATCCGTTTCGGCATCTTTGGTGATTTTGATGGTATAGGCATTGTAATGGTCAAAGCCAAACATCGAAAAAACTTCGTGCATACTGTACCTAATCACATCATCGAGAAGCATCACGTTTTTACCAATGCCATCTTCTCGGTCAAATACAAAAAAACGACTTACCTTATTGGTTGGTATTTCGATGATGGCAAAATCCTTTTCTTTTCCTGCTCCATTCTGCTCCAACACAACTGCCAGATAAATAGAACCATCCTTTAGTTTGGGGAGATGTGGAAGATTCTTGATCATGATGGGCACCAATACAGGACGAACTTTGTCATGAAAGTATTCGATGACCTTTTCCCCTTGCTGATTGCTCAGATTTTGTTCGTCAATGATGTGGATGTGGTGGGTGCTTAGTTCTTGTTTGATATTTTCATAAATGTCTTCAAACCTTTTTTGTTGTTGTATAACCGTCGAATGAACCCGCTTTACGATTTTCTTGGGACTGAAACCCAGTTTATTTTTGACCTCTTTGTTTTTTACTACTGTATTCGTATTAAGGCTGATAATCCGTTTGAGACTTGCTACTCTTACTCTAAAAAATTCATCAAGATTGTTGGAGAAAATACCCAGAAACTTGATACGCATCAATAAGGGCATATCCAAATCCTCTGCTTCTTGCAACACTCTTTCATTGAAAGCAAGCCAACTGATTTCTCTATTTACATACCTTTTTTTCTTGCTTATTTGCGGCATAAGTGATTGATGTAATTAAATTTGGAATAAAAGCAGTTCTTTTCAAAGCAGTTTGTGAGACTTCAAAACTTGTCCCAAATTTCATTCGGAATGTTCAGACTTTAGGATAGTGAATTTCTCAAAAGGGCAATAACCGATTCAGAATTTTGACTTTGAATTCTTGTTATTGGGATTACCTTTTTTTTTCAGTCACAACATTTTTGGATGTATAGAAAAAATCAATTCAGCTTCAGAATCTTCAATCTCCTTCCATTTATCTGTATCAAACTGAAAACAAACCGTCCCACAAGTAGGCATTTCTTCGATTTGTTTGTCTGTAAAGCTATTAGAAAGATGTGAAAAAGTAGGGTTGTGCCCAAATATCATGACTACATCGTGTTTGTTTTTAATGTTTCTAACCACCTCCATCACATCTTTCCCACTGTAATCAAATACATATATTTTTTTATCTTTCACAATATCCGCTACGTCATAATCAAGCTCTTTGGCAACCAATTTGGCGGTAGTATAAGCCCGTTTTGCAGGGCTACTAATTAATAGGTCTGGAGTAGCACCTTTTTTTTTCAAATATTGACCTATGAGTGGAGCATCTTTTTTTCCTCTTTTATTGAGTGGACGTTCTATATCCTCAAGGCTTAAGTCTTTCCAGCTTGACTTAGCATGACGAATCAAATAGAGTGTTTTCATTTGGTTTTCATTGAGTTAAAACAATTGGTTTGAATAACCAGCTGCAATTTTTTAACAAAGATTCTTCAAAATTAATATTTTAGTCCTAAATTACAACATCAATTTTAGAATCTTAAATTGACGAAACAAGATTAGGCTCAAAACTACTTATAAATGCAGTAGGAAACATTGATTTTAAAAATAATTTTGTGCCTGAACTTTTCCTTAACCTTAATAACACAAACAACATGGGAAAGATTGATTTATTGAAAATTTCTACACTTCCACCTAAAGACGTTGACAAGAAAAAACTCAAAAAAAAGACAGCCGAATACAACGAGCGTTTGAGAGAACTGCAAAAAGTGATGTATGCAGAGTCCAAGTGGGCTTTGTTGATTGTATTGCAAGGCATGGATGCTAGTGGCAAAGATGGAGCGACAAGGGATGTTTTTTATGCGGTCAATCCACAAGGTGTTCGGGTCACTTCCTTCAAAAAACCAACACCTGAGGAAGCATCACACGATTTTTTGTGGAGAGTACATAAAAACGCACCTGCAAAGGGCATGATTCAGGTATTCAATCGTTCTCACTATGAGGAAGTGCTGATTGTACGGGTCGAGAATTGGATTACGGATGAGGAAGCCCATCGCCGTTTTGAGCATATCAACAATTTTGAGCGATTCCTACACGATTCAGGCACACGCATTTTGAAGTTCTACCTACACATTTCGGAAGAATCCCAAAAACAGGATTTTTATGAGCGTGTCACCGACCCCGTCAAACATTGGAAATACAGCGCAGATGATCTCGACAAAGCCAAAAAATGGCCTGAATACCGCAAGGCTTATGAGGATGCTATCGAAAACTGCAGCCCAAAAGAAAGCCCTTGGATTGTCGTACCTTCCGATAAAAACTGGTACAAAGAGTACATCATCAGCAAACACATTGTTGAAGCTTTGGAGGAACTGAATATGGAATTTCCGAAAGGAGATATTGATATGGAAGATCCAGATTTGAAGGTGTTGATGAAAGAATTTGAATAAGGAAATTCAGTCACCTAATCACTTCTTGCATTCAAGTCAGTTGATTCTATCGAATAAAAAATGCCTGTACAAGTATGGAAGTTTGTACGGGCAATTTTATTTAATATTCTTTGAAGAAGGAAGTAATAGGTTTTGTGGAAGAATGGCTAGATAGTGTCGATACGAGTGATTGGTAGATTTGCAAGTTTGAACAAGAAAAAATAACAGAAAAGAAAAATGAACAGCAACATAGAACAGCAACTTTCACTGCTTTTTGAACAATGGGCAGGCGAAAAACCAAACATGATATTGCCCCTTGCACCTTCAGGTTCGCCAAGGCAGTATTTTCGTTTAAAAAGTGAAAACAAGACTGCAATAGGTACGTATGGAGCGGAGTCAAAAGAAAACCATGCCTTTTTGGTTTTCTCCAAGCACTTCAAAAAGAAAGGATTGCCAGTTCCTGAAATTTATGCAGAGGATACAAGCCAAAACATTTACCTACAAGAAGATTTGGGAAGAACGGCTCTTTACCAACTTTTGCCCCAAAAAGGTGAATCCTTTTCAGAGGATTTGCTGCAATTGTATAAAAAATCGGTGGCGAAATTGGCGAAATTGCAGGTCGAAGGAGGTGAAGGTTTGGACTATTCGGTGTGTTATCCGAGAGCTGCTTTTGACAAACAATCCATTTTGTGGGACTTCAATTACTTCAAATACTATTTCCTTCGTATGGGCGGTTTCCCATTTGATGAGCAAGCATTGGAGGACGATGCCCACCGTTTTGCAGATTATTTATTGGAAGCCGATTGTGATTATTTCATGTTTCGGGATTTCCAGTCACGCAACATTATGATTCAAGACGGCGAACCCTTTTTTATTGATTATCAAGGTGGTCGCAAAGGGGCATTGCAGTACGATTTGGCTTCTTTGCTTTACCAAGCCAAAGCAAATATCCCGCAGGAAACCCGCCAAGAATTGCTTCAACACTATTTGGATGCTTTGGAAACAATGGTGGAAGTAGATAGGGTGAAATTTGAAAAATACTACTATGCTTACGTCTTGATTCGCTCCATGCAAGTTTTGGGAGCCTATGGTTTTCGGGGTTTGATAGAACGCAAGGAACATTTCCTCAAAAGCATTCCTTTTGCGCTTCAAAACATCCGATGGATTCTACAAAACGTGGATTTTCCTGTCGAAATGCCTGAACTGCTGCAATCTCTTAGTCAACTTACCGACTCCGATAATTTTACCCCTTTTGACCAATCCAAAGGTGAAGAAAGCCCTTTGACGGTTTACATCCACAGTTTCTCCTTTAAAAAAGGATTGCCCACAGATGATTCTGGAAATGGTGGTGGGTTCATTTTTGATTGTCGCTTTTTGCACAATCCAGGACGCTATGCACCTTACAAAAAACTAACAGGAAGGGACGAATCGGTCATCCAATTTTTGCAGCAGCGTAGCAATATTGCGGCTTTCTTAAACAACGCTTTTCAAATTGTGGACGAAGCCGTAGAAAATTACATCGAAAGGGGATTTGCCAGTTTGCAGGTCAATTTTGGCTGTACGGGAGGGCAACACCGTTCCGTCTATTCTGCCGACCAACTTACCCAACATTTGAAGGACAAGTATGGGGTGAAGGTGCGATTGGAGCATATCGAACAGGAAAGAAAAAACTGGATAAATTAGTAGCGTTGGACAAAATAAATAGCAGGTGAAATAGTTAGGATTTTCGACATTTGATTGCCATATTTTTACTACTTCACATAAGTTTGCCAGCCATTCATTGGAGTTTACTCTTTCCAATAAAACTTTGTGAAAAAAGAGATGGTAACAACAAATGCTACCTGCAAGCCTATGAAGTAGTAGAGCCAACTTGGAAACGCTCCCCAACTGAGTACGATGGGATTTGACCAAGCCCAATAGTCGAAAGATAGGAGGAGTAAAAACGCAAAAAATCCTATCCAAAGCCAGGTATGTAATTTTGTAGGTGTTTTCATATCAAATTTGAAGTTTATTTGATTTGTGTGCTTTCAATTGCCTCCAATTTCATTTTGGTCGCCAATTCTTCGCCCAAAAAACCATCAATCAAGTGGTGTCCCCAATAGATAACAGGAGTCAAAGTGACCGCCATCAAAAACTTGTAGCTATAATTGACCAAACCTACTGCCAAAAAAAGGCTGATACTCCACTGCTGAGGACCCAAAACAAAGGCAATGTATAAGACAACAAAGCTGTCAATAAACTGAGAAACAAGGGTTGAACCCGTGGCTCTTAGCCAAATTTTTCCTTCACCAGTGATTTTTTTGATGCGGTGAAAGATGAATACATCTATAATCTGCCCCACCAAAAAAGCAACCAAAGAGCCTACAATAATCCACATTCCCTGACCAAAAACGGTACTAAATGCGGCTTGCATATCGACTACACCACTGTCAGCCATCGAACCCAACCACCAGCCAGCAGGAACAAGTGCAATGGCAGCATAGACCATCAAAAAAGCATAAGAAATCAATCCTACCGCCAGAAACGAAAGGGTTTGAATGCCCCGTTTGCCATAGTATTCATTGATGATGTCGGTCATCACAAATACCACAGGCCAAAGCAAAACCCCCGCAGATAGATTGAGCGAACCCGATTGACCAAACAGGTTCCAATTGAAGTCTCCAATGCCCAAAGTTTGTTCTAAAGCAAATATTTTTACCCCAATAAACTCTGCAATCAAAGCATTGGCAATGAAAAAACCTGATAGAACGATAAATAACATTCCATCTTTTTGATGTAATATTGATTTCATATATTTGATTTATTGGATGATTCAACAGCTGGTTGAACATATTGTTTGTTGTAAATGTAGCTATTCAAGTTCAAAAATAAAAGAAAACGTTGCCTTTGATACACTTTATAAGAGGATAAAGAGGGGCAAAAGTCGAAAAAATTTGCTTTTTTCATAAAAAAATTGTATGCAATTAGAAACTAATTGAAGTTTTCTGACGTTCTTTAGAGTGATAACCAAAATACAATTATGAGGCAATTAAAAATACAACACCAAATTACCAACCGTGATAGTCTTGCGTTGGAGAAATACCTACAAGACATCAGTAAAATAGATTTGTTGACTCCTGAGAAAGAAGTGGAGTTGGCAAAACGAATTAAATTAGGAGAGGATGGTGCATTGGAAGAACTCACTCAAGCAAATCTGCGTTTTGTAGTGTCCGTAGCCAAACAATATCAAAATCAAGGTCTTCAACTAAGTGACCTAATCAATGAAGGGAATCTCGGACTTATCAAGGCAGCCAAACGCTTCGACGAAACCAAAGGCTTCAAATTCATCTCCTACGCCGTATGGTGGATTAGACAATCCATTTTACAATCACTTGTCGAACAGTCTCGTATGATTCGACTCCCACTGAATAAAGTGGACGCATACCAAAAAATGAACAAGGTACTGCTCAAGTTCCTACAACAGAACCAAAGGCGACCTACAGCTCGTGAAGTGGCTGATTTGACGGACTTGTCTGTCAAAGAAGTCAGAGAATTACTGCAAATCCAAAACAGACACGTATCTATCGACGCTCCGATGGAAGAGGATGATGATAGCAAGGCTATGGTCGACAACCTTCAAGCAGGCAGCGAAGAAATGCCAAGCAACAAACTGATGTCTGAATCATTGACCAATGAGGTGAGAGATGTATTGTCTATTCTTTCAAAGCGAGAATCCGACATCGTTGCTCACTATTATGGTTTGAATGGTCGTCCTGCCTTATCGCTCGAAGACATTGCAGACTACTGTGGACTGACCCGTGAGCGGGTACGACAAATCAAAGAACGTGCTATCCGACGACTCCGAAAAGCTTCAAAAAGCAAGGACTTGAAAACTTATTTGGGCTAAAATCCAAAACGAAAAAAGGCAATCAAAATTAATTTTGATTGCCTTTTTTCGTTTTACTACAATGTTTGAAATACCGTTTTTCAAACTCAGACTCTACCGCACAACTACCAATTTTGCGCTGCCTTCTTTCCCTTCAATCGTAGCATAACGCACAAAGTAAATGCCTGAAGGGTAGGGACTCATATCAATTAAGTTTTTTCCCTCTTGGAATGTGCCCAACCTCTGCAAAATCTTTCCCGACAAATCGGTAATGAATAAGGCTTCAATAGGTGATTTCAAATCAATTGTCAATTCACTGGCGACATGATTGGGATAAAAATTGAGTACCTGCAAAACTTCTTCTGAGATTACTTCCGATTTTGCAGCTTCTACCAAACTTGTGTTTTTATCACAATCAGGCATTTGTGTCAATTGGTCAATCAAACGCACCAAAAGGTCATTCAGAAATTCCATGTCATAATCATCCGTACTCGGTGCAATATGACCGCCTCCAATGCCACTATGGTCGGTCAAAAAAG
>JBGCDY010000727.1:0-6245 GCA_045105835.1 Chitinophagales bacterium | reverse complement strand
CCTTTTGAAAGAGGGTGGAGTATGTTAGCCAAAAAATCGGTCAGGATATTTGTTTACCGTTACTTAATAAACATTTTTTAATGTAAAAAAAGGGATAAATTAGCTGTTTGATAAAAGTCTAATAAACAAGAATTATGAAGAAATTACTATCTTTTATTGTCACTACAGTAGTTACTGCAATTGGTTTTAGTTTTTGGAAAGCATGGAATAGCAAAAACGAAAGGGAAACCAAATTGGAGGAAGACATGGATTTTGAGGATGATATTGAAGATTTTATTGGAGAACCTTCGCCCATTATTGACATTTTGGAGGAAGAAACGCCTGATGATATTGAAGTGATTCCAGAAATTGCTGAAAGAGAAGATGAAATGCCAAGTAGAGGCCTAGGGGAAGAAGACTTTGGTGATTTTGAAGAAATTCCTGAACCTCCTGCAATGGAGGAAGATGACTTGGATGATTTTGAAGAAATTCCTGAACCTTCTGCAATGGAGGAAGATGATTTGGATGATTTTGAAGAAATTCCTGAACCTTCTGCAATGGAGGAAGATGACATAGATGATTTTGAAGAAATTCCTGAGCCTTCTGCAATGGAAGAGGAGGAAGGCATGGAGGGTTTTGAAGAAATTCCTGAGCCTTCTGCAATGGAGGAAGAAGAGCCAGAAGCTGCTGAAATGGAAGAAGATAACAGTGATTTGAGTGATTGGGGAGGAGAAGGAACACCACCGATTGGAGGAGAAGAGGAGGCTTCGGAAGAAGAATCAAGAGAAACTTTTGCATGGCAGATTGGCGATTTTGAAGTCCACAAAATGTGGACAGATGCCAAAGGAGCGAAGGTAAAGGTTGCCATTTTGGATTCGGGCATCCTACACACCCATTCAGATTTGGAGACGGTAGACTGCAAGGATTTTGTGGGAGAAGCGGGAGATGCTACCGATACAGACGGACATGGAACGCACTGTGCAGGCATCATTGCAGCGAAAGGAGTCGGAGAGGTGAGGGGCATTGCTCCCGAAGCGGAACTCTATGTTGCTAAAATTGCCGAATCAGATTTTGATGTTACCAATGAACGCATACTGAAAGCTCTAAGGTGGGCTGTCAAGGAGGTCAAAGCGGACATTGTAACCATGAGTTTTAGCTTGCATCGCCAATCAGATGAAATCGAACAATTATTGAATCGTTATAAAGATACGGTATTGTTTGTGGGAGCGTGTAGTCGGTACCGTTATCCTGCAAGTTACCAAGGCTGCATGGGAGTGGCTGATATAGATGTGGATTTGAAGGCAAGTGCCGATTTTGCGAGATACAAAGCGGTTAAAATTGCCGCACCAGGCATTGACATCAACTCGACTTTTACCGACCCTCTCTACAAAACAGATTCTGGTTCGAGCATGGCAACCGCCTATGTATCTGGAATTTTTGCACTCCTCAAAAGCTTTGCCATCGAACACGACCTCAGCCTCGATTCACAAGCATACACCGACTTGCTTGAAGAAACTGCGGTTCCAGCAGGCGACTTCAAAATTATCAATCCTTTGGGAGCACTCAAACAACTCAAAGGTAAAATGATTGTTTGATGAAATTTTGAATGGCAGCTATTATGGAAATAGAATATCTTAAAAGAAATTGAAAATCCTTCTCAAACGATTTTCCAAATAACCAAAACCTTAATTATATGAAATCATTAAGCTACACACTCATTCTATTTTTCGCTTTTTCAAGTACTTCAATTTATTCTCAAAACGCTTATTACGATGCCATTGAATTGTCCAAATTTCTCATTGAAGATGGCAAACGTTTGGATGCGAGAAAGGTGGATACAGTCAAAGAATGGACGGGGATATTGGCGAGGTATTTGAATCCCGATGAGAATTATACGACTCCACAAGTCATTGATTGTTATTTGGGAATAGAAGGTCCTTACGAAGACGAAAACCCATTTTTGGGAACTTTGCTCCCCGAAGGTAGATTGGAAAGCAATGAAATGTTGAGGGTGAAACCTCAAAAGAGATCTGCTTTTTCTGCAATTGGAGGATTGAAGGTAAGCCGTTTTTCGGATGGATTGGCGCAGTTTTTAATCGAGCGCTCCAAAGAAGAAATCTATGTTTCTTATTTTGAAAAACTACAAGAAACCTTCAAAAGTTACCCCGAATTTCCCTTGCTCTTGTCGCAATCCTCTGATTTTCTGCAATTATTTGAGTCCTACCAATACGCTGCAATGATACCCGCCTTGCGAGAAGCCGTCAAAAAAGACATCGAAAACATGCCGAGTAGAATGCTGGGATTGAAGCATTTGACGGAAGAAGATTGTGGCTATACCGAAGGAGACTGCAAAGGGAGAATAACCGAGTACCAAGACTTTTTTAAGAAAGGAGAGAGCAAAATGTTCACCGCTACGACCATTCTACTCGACCAACTGATTCAAGGTGCAAACCCTGCGGAATTGTTGGAGACTTTGGCGACACATGAAGATTTTACGGAAGTGATTGACAGCCATGCCGCCCAAAATTTTGTGAATGGAATCAAAATGATGCAGTTCTTTTCTGCCAATTTGCGCCATGTAGAAGAGGAGGGAGAAAGCTATGAAGAAGTAGAGGAGAATGAACGACTCTGGGTCACGAAATCTGAATGGAGAAAACTCGACCGACCTACTTTGCGGATTTACTTGGGGCTGTTGTACCAAAAACCAGAAGCAGCAGATATTCAGTTTTTTGTGGACGGAAAAGCCAAAAGTTTGAGAAGTATTTTGGGCGGTTTTGCGGAGGACATCAATCCGATTGAAGCTTTTTTGACGGGAATGGTGAACAAAACAGGAGCTTTAGACAAGCATTTGAAGGTCATCGAACAGAAAAAAGAAAACATTGAAGAATTTTCTTACCGTGATTACCATACCTATTTTGTATCAACCGTGGATTTATTGAAGCATTTATTGACCATCGAAAAGGCAGTAAGTGGAATCAAGGTAGGAGCACAGGTGCAGGATTTTGCTGACTTGGCAGAAATCGGAGGCGATATTTACTACGATCTCCATACCCGCAATTTTAGCACTGCGGTTTTGAATGTGGTTTTGTTGTTGGACAAGGCAATGAAGGATGGTTTTGGAGAATCTGCCTTTAGGTCGCAGTTTTTGAAGTACGGTACTTTTATGTCGGCTTTGGCAGATGCGGAGGATGCTGTGGGCGTGAAAACGGTCATTGAATCCATGGTTTTGCCCGTGGGAAGCTCTCGCATCAAACGAGATACCAAAAGCAATGTGGCTTTGAATGCTTATTTGGGAGTTTTTGGAGCGGGGGAATACCTGACGGAATTGGATTCTTGGAAAAGCACGATTGGCATTTACGCACCTGTGGGTGTGAGCTTTAGCCAAGGTATTAAGAAGAAAGTGAAGGGCTCTAAGAATGACTACAAATCGGGCGGTTCGTGGACTTTGTTTTTGTCGGTGATTGACATTGGCGCAGTGACCGCCTATAGAATGGACGACGACAGCACGGAAGCATTGCCCGAATTGAAGCTTCAAAACATCTTGGCTCCTGGTCTGCAAATCATCAAAGGTTGCGCCAATTCTCCCATGTCTTGGGGCATCGGAATACAAGCTGGGCCAATGTTGCGAACCGTTCGGAATGTGAATGGACTTGAGCCAGATGCTGTATTTAATGACAAGTTAAACTACCGAATTCAAGCATTTTTGGCGGTGGATATTCCGTTGATTAATTTTAAGACCAGACCTTGGTAGGGGAGAAGACAGAAAAGGGATGCGAGAAGTAAGACCTCAAATCCTTAGTAGCAAAACATTATTATATCAATAGCGAGGGGTTTTAAACCCCTCGCTATTGATATGAAAAACTACTCTCGTATGGCTTTGAAGCTTCCTATAACAACATAAGTAATTTCTCCTGTTATGGAATTAATATCTTCCTGAGAGAAAGTACCTCTGATAACCTCTCCTGAGCTTCCTCCAAATTCAGTAATTTCTACTGTTACTACGTATGGGAATACCACATCCCAATCAACAACATTTAACTCAACATCTTCATAGATACCAATTCCCTCAACTTGTTCATGCCAATTTAAATACGCATAAAATAAATTATTGTCTGTTCCTGCAACTATTAATTTGTTTTCGTTAGTGAAGGAAGCTGTTGATTCATTGAGGTATAGATCCCAATTAAAGCCCCAAGTTGGGTCATTTATTTGAATTTGCATAAAACTATTCAACTCATTACAAACTTCTAAAGCGGGAAGAGCAACAGTGTTTGTCAACAAATCTATCGTTTCGACAGAACTACTTTTTCCATTTTTGGAGTCTATCATCTTTAGTTTAGCCTCTGTTTCATCACAAACATTCACCAAAAAATCAAATGTGCCTCCTTCTTGTACTGAATAAAAAGAAGAAAAACCATTCATCTCAAAGTCCACAAAACCTTGTTCCACGGGATTTTCTGTGCAGTCTAAGCCAGAACCACTAATCGCCACAAAATTAGCATCAGGAGATTGTACCACAATTGTTTCCAGTTCGGTACTATTTTCATACGGCCCTAATTCTTCTTGCCACAAAATACCTCCACAAGCATCCAAAATGCGTAAGGTAAAAACCTTGTTGGCAGGGAAATTATAAAATTCAAATGCGCCACTGTCGTCCAAAAAACCACCTACTTGTTGGATTCCTTCTACATCGACATAGATTTGTAAATAAGGCAGAGGGTAGTCTTGACCATCAATCCTGGTAAAAACCTCTCCACTCACCGAAATTCTTTCCCCTTTCCAGTCCACATTCCAAGAGCTAAAATGCCCTACTTCGCCCACATAAAAACCATCCTGCAAAGTAGCACTTCCTTCTTCAATCCATGTTCCCAACTCTTCATCATAAGACCAAAGCGGAATTTCTGTAGGCGCTTGTTCACGAATCTCCTCTGGTACAGGGAAATAAAGAGTAGCGGGGCTGCCCTCTTTGAGCTGCAGTTGTTCAAAGTTTTCGCCCTGCAATTGTACGGTTAACATCCCGAAAGTACCCAAAATCACTTCTTTGCCCGATGCGTCAATACCACTCAAATCGCCTATCATTCTTTCTGTCAAATCCTCGGCCGTGGGGTCAACCCAAGACATCAACACTTGTACATTGCCTGTATAATCTCCTCCTCCATTTTTGAAGCCTACACTATTGGGGGCTAATTGCAGTTTTGCAGTGCTTTCGTGTTCGAGGATGCCACCTTCTGTTGAAGGGACCTCTCCAATATTTTTTTTATGCAAGAGTTTGATTTTGGTGTAATTGTAGCTATTGGAGGTAATACTCATTTTGCGGAAAGCGACATCGTTCCAGTGATAAGTCCTCAAAAAAGCACCGTTTTTCTCCACTAAAACATTGGAGAAAGAGAAGTTTCCATTTTCATCTGTATTCGCAGATTTCCAACCTGTAGCTGTTTTCAAAGAGACTTGAATCCCTGAGAAGGCGTAATCGTTTTCATTGACCACTGAACCAAAAATATTGGTCTGAATGAGTTCTTCATCCGTTGTGGAAGTCAAGAGTTGGCTGTTGTCAGTTATGGGTTTACTTTCTTGCAGTATGTCTTGTTCTTTGAGGCAAGAATTGAAGACGATGACTGTGTTGAGGAAAAGGAGTAGAGCTAAAAGTGTTTTGACTGAAAATTTTAGTTGTTTCATAGTGCATATTTTTTGTTTGTTAAACGAAAATAGGTTTTATTGACGAATGGCTTTGAAGCTTCCAGAGCTGCCATCTCCAGAAAATGTGCCTATAATAACTTCTCCTGGGTTTTCTCCAAATTTAATAATTTCTACTGTTACTAAGTAGCCATCTATCACATCACCCTCAAAGACGTATAAATGAACATTTTCGTATATTCCAAGCCCTTGCACCTGTTCCTGCCAATCTAATTGAGCGGAATAATACATAATGTCATCGCTTCCATAAATATACAATTCATTTTCACTATTGATAGAGGCAGTTGTTTCATTAAGAAATATTTCCCAATTCAAACCATCCAGTTGAATTCTCATAAAATCATCTAAATCATTACAAACCGTGATAGTAGGAACAACAATGGGTTCTGTCGATAATTCTATTGTTTTGACAATACTTCCCTTTTCATTTTTGGAATCTATCATCTTGAGTTTTGCTTGTGTGCCATCACATCCATTCACCAAAAAATCAAATGTGCCTCCTTCTTGTACTGAATAAAAAGAAGAAAAACCATTCATCTCAAAGTCCACAAAACCTTGTTCCACGGGATTTT
>JBGCDY010000726.1:0-2662 GCA_045105835.1 Chitinophagales bacterium | reverse complement strand
ACCGACAATGGCGATGGCACTTATATCTATGTTCCTCCTTTTGGTTTCCAACCAGGTGATGCGGATTCTTTTTGCTATACGATTGTAGATGCAGATGGAAATACAGATGAGGCATTTGTCATCTTGTCTTATGTGGATGTGAAGTTTAGTGCGGACATTGTTCCTAATTGTGACGAAGAAGCAGGGACTTTTACTTTACTTGTGAATATAGACAGTGAGTTTGGTGACTTTGTGGTAGAGGTGATTGAGCCAAGTCCACAAGGCCCTGTGAATACTATTTTTAATACTGCTGAATTGGGTCCTTTTGTAGGGGGAGATGCAGTGCCTTACCGCGTCAAAATTACACAAACAAGTACAGGTGGTACACGTATTTTGACAGGTGTAGTAACCGATTGTGCGGTTAATCAAACGTTTGAAGTAGAAGAGGTGATTGTATGTGACGAAAGTGAAGGTACTTTCAGTATCATTTTGACCATCCTAAGCGATGCGACCAATTTCGAGATTGAAGTGGTAGAACCTATTGCACAAGCGCCTTTCGTAACAGGTTTGCAAGTAGTAGAATTAGGTCCTTTTGATACAGGTGATGCAGTGCCTTACATCATTCGAGTAAAAGATGTGAATTCAGGCAGCCTCCAAATATTGGAAGGTTTGGTATTGGATTGTGTGACACTTCCAGTAGAGTTGTTGAATTTTGAAGGGGAAGTACAAGAAGATGGCAATTTGATTAGCTGGGTAACGGCTACGGAAACCAACAATGATTACTTCATTTTGGAGCGTTCTGCTGACGGTATTTTCTTCCAAAGCATTGCAGTATTGGACGGTAATGGCAACAGTACGGACATGAATCTTTATACTTACATGGACAGAGAAGCACCAGGTGGAATCAACTACTACCGTTTACTTCAAACGGATTTTGATGGTACGACCAAAATTGCAGGTGTGATTAGCTTAAAGCGTTCTGAAGTGGAATTTGACATCACGAATGTCACTCCTGTTGGGAATGGACGTGAATATGCTATTGGTTTTACAACAGGGGCTACCAGCGCAGTGAATATTCAATTGTTCAACCTTTCGGGACAATTGGTTTACAGCGAAACTGCTACTCCAAATGCTGGTTTGAATCACTTGTCTGTGGATTTGAACGCTTATACTCAAGGAATGTATTTGTTGAGCTTACAGCAAGGGGAAGACTTCAAAGTGACGAAATTGGTGCGTTAATCGCACATTTCGGATACTGATTGAATCAATATTAAAACCCCCAATGCTTTTGTATGAAAGCATTGGGGGTTTTTGATTCAGTAATAAGAAATGTATGAAACGGTAATGTAAGTGTATCTTAATTCACTGCAATAAAAGCTATTTCCCTATTACCATTTTTTCATACAAAAATACTCCATTTGCAGTCCTTAGCTGCAATAAGTACACACCAGAACGCCATCCATAAGCATCGAAATATAAGCTTTGAAGCTCATTCGCAGCTACTTCCGTACCCTTCAATAAATCTATCGCTTTTCTACCATCTGCTCCATAAACGGACAACCATACACGGTCATTCTCTTCCAAAGAAAACTGAATGGTTGTAGAGGTTTCAAACGGATTGGGATAAAGACCGATGGAGTTTTTACCCATTGCAGTTGGAGCTTCAAGACCTATTTTACCTGAACATCCACTTCTTCCTCTCCCTCTACCAGTTGCTCGATTGAGGTAAGTATCCGCAGCAGTTTCTTTGTCGTTGCAATCCACAATCGTAACCTCATAAAGCCCCGAGGCCAAGTCTGTAATCGTTTGTGTGGAGGCGGTGAATCCAGATGGACCAGACCAAATGTAGGTATAGTCTCCACAACTTGTATCACCTCCTACAACGTCCACGGTAATGCTACCATCCTCATAACCTACACAGGTTTCGGGACTCATATCAAAACCATGAATTTGGGGGTAGAGCAATTCTACATCCTCCGAAGTGTATATTAATTCCCCACAAGCATTTTCAGCCGTAATGGTCATCGTCCATTCACTGCCAATTACATAAAACACTTCAAAAATATGACAATTGTTGTTGTCACTAAGAAAGGAGGTAGTACTGACAAAACCATTTTCGCCCTCATAGGTATAATCGAAAGGCAAATCTCCCCCACATACCGTGAAATGAAATCCGTCCATACCTGTTGGACCAATATAAGGAATGAAATTTTCGCTGCCATCCAAAACACTTAACCCTTCTCCTTCAATGATTTCAACAGAAGATGTCGCCGAACAATTGCCATTAGAAACCGTAACGGTATAAACTCCTCCCGAAGCAGCTACCAATCTATTTGTTGTTCCATTTGACCATACATAAGCGTCATAATCACCTGCATCCAAAACAGTCGTTTGACCAGGGCAATAAACAAGATCCCCTGTGATGGAAGATGGTGGCAATAAAGTAAGTATTATTTCCACTGAACTTGTTGCGGTACAATTATTCGCGTTTGAAACGGTGACGGTATAGATTCCTGCTGTTGCAGTGATGATTTGTGAGTTTTCCCCATTAGACCAAGCATACGAATTGAAATTTGCACCAGCATTTAAGATGGTATTTTCGTTAGGACAAATACTTAGATTGCCTGTGATGATAGTTGAAGGAGCAGAATTTTCGATTACTTCAATGGAACTTGTTGCCGTA
>JBGCDY010000725.1:0-2822 GCA_045105835.1 Chitinophagales bacterium | reverse complement strand
AGAACGCCTTGGGCGAGAAGCAAAGTGGAGGATTTGTATTTGTATACAATTGAGCTGACAGGAGGACGTTGATAAAACAGAGATAACTTCACTCCACAAATAAATCATTCATCTCCACCTCAGAATGTATCTCCTCCAAATAATAACTATTTTGAATAGCAGGGTAAGTGCTAATCAATGTAGTGACAACGGATTTTTTGGTTTTTGTTACCTGTTCAAACACTGCACGTTTTCGACGCAGTTTAGCGGCATATTCTTTGGTGATGAGGTATTCTTTGTTGGCATATTTTGCTTCACACAAATTGATAACTCCGTCTTTTCGATTAATCAATAAATCTATTTGGGCACCAGGCATCGTTTTATTGCCTTTGTGATGCCAAGATGAAACTTGTGTAATCGTACCACTCAAGCCTAATTTCTTCAATATTTGGGAAGTGTGTAATAAACAGATGTTTTCATAGGCATATCCACTCCAAGAAGTAAAAGCAGGGTCATTGGAACGCATTTGCCAAGAATTGCCAAAATCTGAAACATTACCTTTAATAAATCGGAGATAAAAGAGAGAATACATATCAATCAATCGGTAGATACTGTCCTTTTGCTTTTTCTGAAAAGGTTGGTATTTGAGAATGAAGCCACTTTCCACCAAGTCGTCTATGGTTCGGGTGAAAGTCCCTCCATCTGGAAGTTTTGATTTTTCCAACAATTGCTTTCTCACCAATCCATAGGGATGTTTTGCCAATATTTCCACAATCGTTACATGGTTGTTTGCATTTTTGAAAAGGGAATAGTACAGTTGCTCGTATTCCTCTGAAAGCAAGCCTGTGGAGGAAAAACAAATCTCATCAATGAGTTGGGTCACGCTTTTACCTGAACTCAACTCATTTAGATAGAAAGGAATACCACCCATCACCATATACAATTGAACAATCTGATAGCGAGAAAACTTAAAACGTTTGTGCCGACAAAAAACTTCGGTTTGGTGTAGATTGAAAGGTTCGAGTTTGATTCTTCGAGTCACTCTGTTGTACAAACCTCCCTTTGATTTCAGCAATTTCTTTTTAATCCAAGAAGCAGTCGAACCACAGGCAATCAATACAACATGATTCATTTTGGAGGCATGTTGGTTCCAAAAATATTCCAAAGCCGATACAAAACCCGATTTGGGCGTATCCAGCCACGGCATTTCATCAATAAACACGACCGCTTTTTGTTGGGAGTCACCTTTGAGTGAATATAGGTAGTCGGTCAAATAAGAAAAGGCAATACTCCAATCTTTGGGTTGGGCTGTCTCCTGTTCTCCCTTCGTAAACCGAATGTATTCCCTAAAAAAATTACCAATCTGTACCTTCATTGGTTCTTCAAATGAACCTGAAAAAGAAAATGCAATATATGTTTTGAAGTATTCGTAAATCAAATAGGTTTTTCCTACTCTTCTTCTGCCATACACTGCCAAAAATTCAGCCTTGTCAGAATGAAGAATTTTATCCAATACCTTCAATTCTTGTTCTCTACCAATAATCGTATTTGCCATAAACTATTTATATTTGGAGAAATCTACCTAAAAATAGCACATTTCTCCAAGTATAATAATTATACTTGGAGAAATCTACCCGAAAACAATACATTTCTCCAGATTAGAGCATTATCTATACTTCAACCTGTGTTTTTGAGTAAAATCAAACATTTAAAAACCGAGACAACTACCCAAGACATTGCAGCAGAATACAACAAACTGGCACAATGGCTGGGATTGCCACAAGTGCCGAAGCCGTTTTTGAAGAAGGAAGAGAAATGAGGGCGCAAATTGTAAAAGGCATTGGCTCTTAATTGAAAAAGCCCCTGTAGAATCAATACTACAGAAGCTTTTTCAGTGATTATTTATTCGCTTTGAAGACCTAAACCAAAACCTTCAAATCCATTTTCACCTTGATATAAGCACCCACTTCTTCAAAAGCCTTCTGCCATTGAACGAAATAGGATTCCATTGCAGGCGGAACTTCCTCCTTCAATCTTTGCTTACCCAATTTGAAGTATTCATTTTGAATCTTCCAAAGGTCAAGGTCAATGTTCATTTGCTGCAAGTACTTCAAAGTTTTCTTGAGTATTTCGAGCTGCTTCAATTCATTGTCGCCCGATTTCAAACCACAAACCATATCGTACAATTTGTTGCTCGCCTCAAAGCCAATGATTTTTTTGTCCAAGTCCACATCCCATTCTTTGATTTCCTTCACCAATTCCTTCAACCGCCTCAAATTGATGTTTTCTTTCCTAAAAATGGCACGCAAATCACTGTTCATCACAATCTCCAAATTCTTGCGGAATACACTGGGGACATCCAGATTCGCAATTTTCATGACATTCATCAAGTGGTAATTGCTATCATAAATTTTGTGGTAAGAACTCTCTGCCAATTTAATGCCTTCCCGAGCGATATTTCGCAATATCTTTCGCTGCTCTTCCTTCAATAAATCCCAAAACGTGAATGCCCCTTTGTGCAAATAACGAGGATGGTTCATGATGGTGATGGCTTCAATCGTACGACTTTGGTAAAATGCTTCCTTCATTTTTTGGTGCATTTCCTCAAACGTTTCGTCATCAATCGTTTCCGATGTATTCCCGACAATGTGATGCTGTCCCAAATACAAGACTGCAAAACTATAATCCGCAACCGCATAGGTGATTTTGGAGCGCACACGCACCTTACCAATCGACATTTTCATCTGCCCTGCTTCATACTTGTGGAGGACAGCCCCTTCGGTTTTGTAGTTCAAAACCTCAATGTTTTCGGGAAGCTCTTCAAAAAGTGAATACACCGCATG
>JBGCDY010000724.1:0-8623 GCA_045105835.1 Chitinophagales bacterium | reverse complement strand
AGGATTATTTGGAACGCCACGAAACTCCAAAACTCATTTTGTTTGAAGTGAGTATGGCAGATTACAGTGATGAAAAACTGATTCCAGGTTTTGCCTTACATGCTGCGGCTTCAAAGGGGATTGATTCTTTGATATTCGAATACGACCCAACGGTTGGATGGGCAAGTAAGCTCAGTCACCTGTATCGTTACAACAGCGAGGTTTTTCACCGAAGTCTATACTATCTCAACAAAAGCGATAAGTTTTGGCTACTCGACCGAAAAATCAATGACAATGTGATTGCAAAATTGTCGGATATGGAAGAAGTGACTTTTTCATTGAAGGAAGAAAGGCAGCTGGAATTGAAGCGAATTGTGGCTTTGGCTAAACAATACAACACAGAAATCAGATTGGTCATCAATCCTTATTTTCCCGCTTATGCCGAAAAAATCACCAACCTTGAAGAATGGAAATCTCAGGTGGAAGAGCTTACGGGTGAAAAAGTGTATGACTATACCCGTGCGATTGAAGACTTCAAAAGCTTTGCTGACTATACGCATTTGAACAAGTATGGTAGCAAAATGTACATTGAACAATTGAAGAGGGATAAGATTTTTGAAGTAGATGGAAAGATTGTCGCTTCTGATATGGAGCCATAAGTGAAAGCTCTCGAATCAAACGTTTTTCAAAACGCATGAAAATCTTCAAAAAATAAATTGTCTTTTTTGAAAACCATTGATTTAACATGATTTGGTTATTCTTTCTCAGAAGATACTTACAGTATGACACATGGTCTTTGTCATACTGTAAGTATCTTCTGAATGGATAGGAGGATTTTAGTTAAATATCTACTTAACAAGATGAAGTTGACAAGCTACTTAGAAATGAAAATCAAAAAATCCTGATAGTATTCCTATCGGGATTTTTTGATTTGACCCAATGGGAGTTGGGGAATGTGAATAGGTGGAGAATAAATTTTACTGCAAAGCCAAAATTGAAGCATATTGATGAAATGCGTAATTTTACTTACTTTTGTAAAAGACTCCATTTTGTAATCAATGAAAATTAAAACCAGAATTGAAGCTTCAAATCAGGGAATTAATTTTTGACGATTACTTAACTTCTATTCAACCCTAAAATAAGCGTATGAGCTGGTTTAAACGTGTAAAAGAAGGCATTACCACTAAGACAGCAGAAAAGAAAGAAGCTCCTGACGGTATATGGTATAAGTGCGACGAATGTAAAAAAACAATGGCAATGCGCCAGCATCGAGAGAACTTGTATGTTTGTGAGCATTGTGATTATCACACCAAAATAGGTTCAAAAGAATATTTTAATCTTGTATTTGACCACGACCAATACGAAGTATTGTTTTCGGAAATACAATCTTATGATATGCTGGGTTTTACAGACAAAAAAACCTATAAAACGAGATTGAAGCAGACCAAACGAAAGTCAGGTTTGGACGATGCGATTCAGGTTGCAGTCGGAAAACTGGAAGGGCATTCTTTGGTGATTGCAGCGATGGATTTCTCGTTTATTGGCGGTTCGATGGGTTCTGTCGTTGGTGAGCGAATAGCAAGGGCTATTGACCATTGCATCGAAACCAATGTACCCTTGTTGATTGTCTCCAAATCAGGAGGTGCACGTATGATGGAGTCTGCTCTCTCGCTCATGCAAATGGCAAAAACTTCTGCGAGACTTACCTTATTGGCAGAGGCAAAATTGCCTTATTTTTCCTTGATGACCAATCCTACGACGGGGGGCGTTTCTGCTTCCTTTGCGATGTTGGGAGACTTGAATTTGGCAGAACCGAGGGCTTTGATTGCCTTTGCAGGGCCAAGAGTAGTCAAAGAAACCATCAAAAGAGATTTGCCAGAAGGGTTCCAAACTTCTGAGTTTCTGCTCGAACATGGGTTCTTGGACATGATTATCCATCGAAAAGACTTAAAAAAGAAATTAGCGGAACTTTATGCTTATTTTAGGAATTGATAGTAGGACGGAAGACGGAAGACGGAAGACGGAAGACGGAAGACGGAAGACGGAAGACGGAAGAAAAATTATTTCTTAATCAAGTAGTTTGAAATTTCAAATGGATTACTTAATAGTTTTGAAAACTAATCACGAGTCACCAATCTACTAATCACTTTTTTGCCTTTACTTTTATTTTGAACGACTATGGAACAGGTATTTTATTCGATTGTATTTATCATCTACATTGTTTACAGCATTTACCAAAGTGTTCAGAAAGAAAGTAAGGGCAAAAAAGTGGTAGAAGATTGGGAAGGACAAGCTGCGCCTGACGAAAGGAGTATTGAGGAAATATTGTCGGAATATTTAGAGCCTAAAAGAGAAGCTCCTATTGAAGAAGCCCCTGCGGCAGCAACTGCTTCGCAAGAGTTGGATGAGGCAGAAGAGAAAAGGTCTCTTGCTCAAGAGCTTCGAGAAATGCCACATGCAAACAATTACCGAGAAAAGGAGCGTCGAAAAATTAGTATAGATGGTGATGATACCATCGGAAAGGAGGATACAGAGCTTTCTCCTACTGAGGAGCTAAGGCAGCGTTTGGCGAAAGAAAGAGCCGAGGAGAAAGAGGTGGGGGAACTATCGGCAGCCGAGGAATACAAGTTGTTGGCAGCTGAAAGGATGAAAGAGCGAGATGCCTTTCGTTCTACTGCCAATTTAGATAGAGAGAAGGTGAACATAAAAGACCAACAACAATTGGATGATATCAACGAGGTCTATGGACAACAAAAGACCCGAAAGAATAGAGCCTTTAATTTCAATGGGCGTGATGCGATTATTTATCAGATTATTATGAAGAAGAAATTTTGATAAAAAAAGCATTCACTCTATAAATGGTGTTTAAACAAAGAAACCTCCGTGGCAAAAGCTACGGAGGTTTCTTTGTTTAAGTGTTAGATACAAAAGAATGTCTTTAGTTTTGTATCTAAAATCTTATGTCATGGTGTCTAATTCACCACCAATTTTCTACTGATATTGAGTTCATTGGACTTCAATTGAAGTATATACATTCCTTTTGCGAACGCAGCCACATCCAAAGACTGGGTATAAACCCCATGTGTGCTTTCAAAAAACTGTTCGTAAACAACTTTTCCTGCGTAGTCCGACAATTGAAGCAAATACCTGTCTGATTTTTCGGTTTCAAATTCAATAAAAAGTTGTGACGAAACAGGGTTGGGATATACTTGTAAGAAGGATTGAGCACTTGTTAATGTCCCCTCTTCAATGTCT
The DNA here is from genome assembly GCA_045105835.1 of Chitinophagales bacterium. Lineage (GTDB taxonomy): Bacteria > Bacteroidota > Bacteroidia > Chitinophagales > UBA2359 > JAUHXA01. The sequence continues at coordinate 5,389 of JBGCDY010000724.1, read as the reverse complement.
GTAAAGTCACCCTTAATTTTGGTGACAAACAAATCACTGTTTCCATTGGAGTTTAGCGTATTTTCGCCTATGGTCATATCCTTGGAGAAGCTACCTGTCAAATAACAATTGCTGTCTTCGTCAATCACAATTGCATTTCCTTCGTCGTAGCTACTACCCGTAGTGTGGTTTTTTTGGAGCAATGTGCCATCTATATTGTATTGAAGCAAAAAGATAGCTCCTGAATTTTCTTCATTGGTTCGTAGAGTATCGTTTCCTAAAACAAACATTTCACTAAAAGAACCCGTGACATGACTGTTGCCATTGGCATCTACTGCCACTCCCAAACCTATGTCGGCATCGTCTCCACCTGCTTGACGCACCCAATCAAAATTACCATTTGCGCCATTCAGTTTGGCAAGGAAATAATCGGTACTTCCTGTGGACTCAATCGTCATGTCTTCAAAAAATGCCATGTCTTCGTAAGAACCCGTGATATAGGCATTGCCATCAGCATCTAAATCAATTGCAGTAGCCAAGTCTATATACGCTCCTCCAGCATTGTTTGCCCACAAGGTAGCATTGCTGTCATCAAATTTTGCTGCAAACAAATCAAAGTCACCATTGGACATAAGCTCTTGCTCTCCCAACTGCATGTTTCCATTGAAGAAACCAGTCAAATAGTAGTTCCCATTGTCGTCCAATGCGATTGCCTGTGCACTGTCGTAGCCTGTTCCGCCATATTGACTGATAGAAGTCCTTTCTCCATCCGCATTGTACTTTGCTACAAAAATGTCGAAACTCCCTTTGGATACAAAGGTGAAAGGTGCGCCGCTGTCGTTGATTGGGGCAGTTAGGCGTTCGGAAAAACGACCTGTGAGGTATACATGTCCATCTTTACTGGCTGCAATGCCATAAGCAATGTCACTACCTGCTCCTCCCATTTGTCTGACCCACGAAAATGTGCCATCTGCTTGGTATTTGGCGAGGAAGATATCGTCGTCAAACAAACCTGCAGCATAGAGTTTGTTGCCTTCAAAATCAATGGTGTCTCGAAAATAACCTGTAACATAGACACTTCCACTTTCATCTGTGGTGACAGCATACGCTTCGTCATTGGCTTGACTTCCTGCCTGGTTGACCCACTGCAATGCACCAAGTGCATCGTACTTGGCGACAAATATGTCGGTTCCACCTGCTGCAATGAGTTTATTATCTTCTAACTGAAGGCTATCCGAAAAAACACCTACTACAAGGCTATTTTGGTCACTATCCAAACTTATATCCATCCCTGAGTCGTATTTTGACCCACCTGCCTGTGTCACCCATTCCACATCTTGTGCATAAGTTGTCATTGTCCAAGTAGCGAAAAGGATTAAACACACCCAAAATTTGCTCATATTATTGACTGTTTTTGAAAATAAGGTTCTTTGGCAAAAGTCGTGAAACGAAACTTCGGGAGTTTTTACTTAGAAAAAATCATGGCTACTTTGTTAATAATGAATTCTTTGTAGCATGAAACTTCCGAAATCTTTGTTGTTTTTGGGAGAATTGTCAAAGAGTCTGAAAAAATAGGCTGCAAGATAATGAAAAGCCCTGTATTAAAGGTGCTATCACTTGTAGCTATTGATAGAATTGCTAAGCTTTGTGGCTTTACACCAACTACCCAAACGGTTTTGACAGTCGAAACGTTGTGTAATCGAAAGAAAAGAAAAAGATGATAGGGATAGAAATAGAGAAAAAGGAAAGTCTAAAAGACACAATGATGCGATAGATTCAGATTCAATCTATGACAATAGCAGGGGTATATGGAAGGCGAAATAGGCTAAAACAAGCTTATCGAACAACAATTCTTCCTGAAGATATACGTTGATTATTGTGCAAAATAAAATAAAGGTAAAAGCCAGAATCCAATGAAGAAACATTGATGAGAGCTTTGCTATCAACTATTTTAGAAAGATATTGTACCTTATTTCCAATGAGGTCAAATACTTCAATTTGATGCTCTTTTTGTTGTGGATTGGAAAATTTGATAGTAGCGTAGTCGTGTGCTGGACTTGGCGAAACAGATGAAGATGCATAAACAGCAGTGATATTGCTGGCATTTGCAGTAGGAGAATAAGGGGGATGATTCCCAAATAGTTCGTTTACAAAAAGTAGGGTGATAAATACTAAAAATGTAAAAATAGGCTTCATGATGGTGGTGTTTTAAGGGTTTTAAAAATCGCTTACATAGATAATTTTTGGTGAAAAATGCAAAAATGAATGCTTTGTCAGTTGTATAAGATTTATACCTTTATAGACAGCACTAATAAGCATAAGTTTATATAAGGTCAATCTTCTATAAACAATTTTCTTACCACTTTTGGCATACTTACATTTATAAGACGCATCTGGATGCAAATACCCCTATAAAAATATTTTTGTGACGAAAACTTTACAAAAGAAGACAATATATTTTTTTGATAAAAAACATGAAACAAGGAATTCTTGTACTTTCCATGAAAATTATCAAAAGACTATAACCTTTTGCCCATATTTCAAGTCAATATATGATGACTTGTCAATTTGTTCATGTACAAAAATAGGGAAATAAATTGGCGTTTACTGCAATATTCATTCTGGTAAGGGTAAAAAATATTAGTGTTTTATTTAATTAACCTGTTCCAACCCTTTTCAAAAGGGCATATAGGTCGCTAAATATTTTTTCTTTTTCACTTAATAAAAGAGAATAAATGATTTTTCTTCGATTGTTACTTTGTTGTGTGTGCTTCACTTTTACAGCTTCAATGTTTGCACAAAACCTTGCCTACTATCACGACAAAAGAGACCAGTTTTGGGTATTTGATGATGGCATGTACCACAAAATTGACCACCTACCAGCGAGAGATGTGCGCTTGGGAGGCGATTATCTGATTTATACAAATAGACGTAATGAAATGGTCTTTTACAAAAGAGGGCAGACCAAAATGATAGAGTTCAATGTGAACAACTCGTATATGCCGACCAACTATTTTATGTTCAATCAACAAGCGGGCGGTGGGATGCAAATTATCCACGATGAACAAAGACACAAAGTAGCCTTGGGTTTTGACATTGACTATGCCTTGGGAGACAGTATTTTTGCCTATAAAGATTTTGACCGATACCTAAAAGCTTATACGAATGATGGTGTAGAAGAAATCACCAATCAACCTTTGATTGAATTCAAGGTAAGCGACAATAGTGTGGGGTATACGACGGAGAGTGAAATGTTGTATTTGTTTCATGAGGGCGAAGAAGTGGAGATTGCAGATAGAATACCGAATGCATACTATGTGGGAAATAATTTTTTGGTGTACCTAAGTCCCTTCAATGATTTGATGGTGTATGATGCAGGAGAAACCCATGAATTGAGCAGTTTTTACCCACCCAAAAGCTCCCGAGTAGGGAACAATATTGCAGCTTTTGTGACAGACGAAGGTTATTTCAAGGTGTATTGGAATGGGGAAACACAGGAACTACTGCCTTTTCCTCCAAAAGAGTACCGAATTGTGGACAATACCTTGATGTATGTGGACGACAGGGGCTTTCTCCATGTTTTCTACAAAGGAGAAAACATCGTATTGGAGGCTTATACGCCTAAGCAAATCAAAATGTTTGATGGAATTGTGGCTTATGTGGACATAGATGGTCGATTGAAGGGTTTTTATGAGGGCGAAAAAATGGCTATGTCGGATAGGGTGATAGAGACGTTTACTGTCATGGGGCGTGTGGTATTGTATGAGGTGCTGAATGGTGAAACAAGGGTGTTTTTTGAAGGGAAGAATTATTGATTTGGTTGGAATTGAAAAGTTGAATGGGATAATGAAAAAAATAGTGATTGCCCTATTTTTATGCGCTTATTCGCTTGTGATTCAGGCACAAATTGTGTCTAATGATGTAGCCTTTGTCACTCAAAATAAATTGTATCATATTGAGATAGAAGGAGAATATGAAGGCTGTATTGAGGAAAGGGGCTTAGTTGGTGGCGAAAGAAACGTGTTTAATATGCCTTTTTATATTGCACCTGATTATATAAACAATAGGTTGGTATGGGGTATTTATGATGAAAATGCTTACGGAATAACCATTATAAATTCTAAAACTCAACCTTTTGTTGGGCTTAGATATCTTGTGAAAATTCCATTAGAGGATTTGGAGAAGGTTAACCATATTAATTCTAATTTTTTGAAATTTTTACCAAAATCTGAATATAGCTATTCTTCAGTTCCTCTATTTCAATTTACTGGGATGAGTTTTGATAGTGTTAGTTATTTTTATGACTTTACAGTTTTGTCTGATGAAAAACTATATTTTTTTATACAGGTTGATTATCAAATACATCTACTTGAATTCGATGGAGAAATATGGAAAAAACTTGCCTGCTACGATACCGACTTCAATGGCATCTTCAATGCAATTCAGTTGTGTGGAACTGTCTATATCATCGACAATGAGGGAATCACCTATACCTTAGAAGATGATAAATTGGTGAAACAAAATACCAAGGTATTGAAGAATAGAGCAGATAATGTGCTAGTCATAGACAAAGATGCTCAAACTTTGTCTTATATCAAAAAAAGCAATTTGCAGGAGAAAAACGGGCGAGAATTGAAGGAGTTGATTGAACGAAATCGGGTGAAATTACCGCATGAATAAATGAATTAAATACGATGAAACTATTTTTACTCATATCATTTACAGCGCTTATTGGACATAGCGGATTCACACAAAAAACAATCAACAACAGACTGGTAAAATCAGCAGGTAACTATTATTGCATTGACGTAGTGGAAGTTAATGAGGCTTATGTGCGACATTGGGATTCTAAAAATAGCAATGACAAACCCAATGAATATATCCCTCCTTTTTTTCATATCTCTTACTATACGCCCAATCCTGTTGTTTGGGATGTTTATGAAGGACACATGTATGGAATTTCTATTCTGCATACAAATCGACAACCTTATCAGCATCTGATTCGGATGGCAAAAGTTCCTTTAGAAGATTTACCAAAGATTGAATTGGTTTATGGTGCAATAGGCTTTAATAAATATTCTTTATTCGATGTACACATTTATAGTGCCCCAATGCCATTCATAAAAAAAATATATCAAAAAAAATATAGTAATATTTTTTTTGATATAAATATTCCTGTTGAAGATAGTTTATCTCTGTTCGTCCAATATGACTATCAACTATACCTATCTGCTTACAGTAGAAAAGCAAAAACTTGGACAGAAATTAACTGCTACGATACCGACTTCAATGGCATCTTCAATGCAATTCAGTTGTGTGGAACTGTTTATATTATCGACAATGAGGGAATCACCTATACCTTGAAAGGCGATAAATTGGTGAAACAAAATACCAAGGTAATGAAGAATAG